>CAZAHS010000006.1:0-24361 GCA_964484855.1 uncultured Sphingomonadaceae bacterium
GACCAAGATATTGCCATCATAAGCGGGGTCAAAATTGGTCTCTCCGCCGACAGTGGGCACGCCGACACAATTGCCATAGCCGCCAATGCCAGAGACAACGCCTTGCACCAAATGTTTCATCTTGGGGTGTTTGGGGTCGCCAAAACGCAGCGCGTTCATGAGTGCCACAGGCCGCGCGCCCATGGTGAACACATCACGCAAAATGCCGCCTACGCCGGTTGCTGCGCCTTGATATGGCTCAATATAGCTGGGGTGGTTGTGACTCTCCATCTTAAAAATCGCGGCCAGCGGCTTGCCATCAGGGCCAGGGCCAATATCGACCACGCCGGCATTTTCACCGGGGCCGCAAATGACCTGCGGGCCTTCTGTCGGCAGTTTTTTCAAATGCAGGCGGGAGGATTTATAAGAGCAATGCTCTGACCACATGACCGAGAATATGCCCAGTTCAACAATATTGGGTGCGCGGCCCAGCCGGTCAAGAATGACCTTATATTCATCTTTGCTCAGGCCATGCTCAGCAACGATTTCAGGGGTAATTTCGGGCGAAATGTTGGCGGTATTTTCAGTCATGAATTGCCTTTAGCGTGAAGGCCGCTTTAGAGCCAGATGCAGCGCAAAATTATCCGGCAAAATTGCCCTGCTTATGCTGCGCGTTGCCGTGCGGTCCAATGCGCAGCCAGTGACAGCAGCGCAAAGGCAGCAAGCGCAGTCCATGCCAGATCGGGTGTGAAGGTTTCAGGCACCGGTCCGAACCAGTTAAATATCTGAACCAGCATCAGCAATGCCAATAATATCTCGGCTGATAAAGTGGCCCGTTTGCCAATGGGCGGAGCGCTGCGCACATAATAAAGAAAAGATGCAACGATAATGCCCAGCTCAAGCGGCATTGCGATAAAGGGGTGATTCCATAGCCCAAGGCCCAGCTTAGGTTCCCCGCCGGTCAGCGTCATATCGGGGATATGCACCAGAACATCCAAAAACCAGTGCGATAAAACGACGAGAAACCCCATGATAGCGGCATAGCGGTTTTTGCTGAGCGCCAATATCAACGCGGCAAAGCCTAAGCCCCAGAGCAGGCTGCCCGTTAGGCTGTGCGTATAGGGCATATCATAAAGATCAAAAGGCACCATTACCGATATGCCGGGCGCAATGCGCATATGCTCTATATCGGTAAGGACAAAAGCAAAAAAGCCGAAATCGACCAGTTGCGCGGCCACAAACATAATGCCCAGCCATGCGCCCTTATTGACGGCACTGTCCTGCTTTTTGGCAATCAAGGCGGCGGCAACAAAAGCTGGAGCAAAATGGCCGATAAACATGGCGATATTCCTTCCCAAAGTGCGGATTGATTGGCTTGGTTGCCGCTTAATAAGCAACAGAGCAAATTAGATAGCTAAATGCAACTTAAATACTGAGGCAATTAAGGGCCTTCAAATATCTTGACGCTGACGCGTACAGCCATCAAAGCGGAATAATGACGCAACAAACAGAAATTTTAAGCGATGAGGCCATTGCAGCGCTGAGTTTTGAAGATGCGCTGGCGCGACTGGAAAATATTGTGCGCCAGCTTGAAAGCGGCGAGGCCAGCCTTGATAACTCCATCAATCTTTACACCTATGGCGAAAAACTGCGCACGGCCTGCCAAAATCGGCTGGACGATGCGAAAAGTCGTATTGAAAAGATTACGCAAAAGGCAGATGGTTCTTTAGGAACATCGGCTTTTGATAGCTGATAATTTGCGGATGCGCAGGAATTTGGGGGCAAAATGACGCAGGATCAGCCAGACCATTCGGCTTTGCATGAGGCGTTTCGCAATATTGGCGAAGATGTCGACCGCTGTTTTGATAGTTTGCTGCCGGTGCCGAATGACCCGCGCGCCAAATTATATGAGGCTATGCGCCATGCCTGTATTGGCGGCGGCAAAAGGCTGCGTCCGCTGCTTTTGTGCGAAACGGCGGCGATGTTCAATGTGGACCGTGAGGCGGCGGTGCTGGCCGGAGCGGCGATTGAGGCTATTCATGTCTATTCGCTCATTCATGATGATCTGCCCTGCATGGATGATGATGATATGCGCCGCGGTAAGCCGACTGTGCATAAGCAATTTGGCGAAGCGGTTGCCGTATTGGCGGGCGATTCGCTGCATGATCTGTCTTTTGAGATACTGTCATCAATGCGTGTACATGGTGACCCATTTGTGCGCGCCGAGCTGATTTCTTGCCTTGCAGGGGCCAGTGGCCCGGCGGGCATGGCGGGCGGCCAGATGATGGATTTGGAAGCTGAAAACAGCAATTTTGATTTAGCGACAGTGACCAAATTGCAGCAATTGAAAACCGGCGCTCTGATTAGCGGTGCCGTTGAAATGGGCGCGATATTGGGCGGTTTGCCAGCCGAAGGCCGCAATGGCCTGCGCGGCTATGCGCGTGATATTGGCCTTGCTTTCCAGATTGCGGATGATCTGCTGGATGTTGAGGGTGATGAAGAGCTGGCGGGCAAGGCGCTGCAAAAAGATGCAGAGGCCGGCAAAGAGACGTTCCTCTCTCTGCTGGGGATAGAGCGGGCGCGCGAACAGGCGCATTTCTTGGTTGAGCAAGCCATTGGCCAGTTGGGCGATTTTGGCAGCGAGGCAGATTTGCTGCGCTCTCTGGCGCGCTTTGTTGTGGAAAGGGATCGCTAGGCCCATGCGCATTGGTGTTTACCCCGGAACATTTGACCCTATTACATTGGGGCATATGGATATAATTGAGCGCGGCGCGAAGCTGGTGGATAAGCTGATTATCGGCGTCACCACCAATATCGCCAAGTCACCCATGTTTGATGATGATGAGCGCATGGACATGGTGCGCCGCGAAGTGGCCGCTTTGGGCGAAACCAATATAGAGGTGGTTGGTTTTAATTCATTGCTGGTTGATTTTGCCGATGCGCAAGGGGCCTCTGTGGTGCTGCGCGGCATTAGAGGCGTCACAGATTTTGAATATGAGTATCAGCTGACCGGCATGAATCGCCAGCTTAACAACCGTATAGAGACTGTCTTTTTAATGGCCGATGTCGCTTTGCAGCCCATTGCCTCGCGCTTGGTAAAGGAAATAGCCCTTTATGGCGGGGAGATTGGCAAATTTGTGACCGGCGCTGTCCGCAAAGATGTTATGGACCGCGTCGATAAGTTGGGGCGCAAGGGCATATAAAGGGCGCTTTACGCTCTCTCGTTCATTGCATTGACAGACTGTTTGTCATATTTCAGGCACGATAAAGGGCATATAATTTAATTTCAGCGATTACGCCCATCACAATGAGAGAGATTTGCAAAGATATGAGACAGTTTTTTGCGGCATTTTTGGCTATTTTCGCAGCTATTGGGCTATTGGCACCTGCATCAGCACAGGATAGCGGACAAGCGCAGACCATTGATATCGATCAAGACAATCTGCTCTATCTCGACCTTTCAACTGGTGGGCGCGTTGAAATCCGTCTGTTTCCTCAAGTTGCGCCCAAACATGTAGAGCGTATCAAAACGCTGGTTCGAGAAGGATTTTACGACGGCATTATCTTTCACCGTGTGATTGAAGGCTTTATGGCACAAACGGGCGACCCTAGCGGCACTGGTCAGGGCGGCTCTGATATGCCTGATCTGGAAGCAGAGTTTAACCCCATCCCGCATTTGCGCGGTTCGGTTTCCATGGCGCGGACGGATAATCCCAACAGTGCAAACAGCCAGTTTTTCATCGTATTTTATCCGCGTTTTTCACTCGACAATAATTACACCAATTTTGGCCGCGTTGTTTCTGGAATGCAATTTGTTGACGCGATTAATCGCGGTGAGCCGCCAAGCGAACCATCGCGCATCATTCAGGCATCTCTGGCCAGTGACAACAAAGCTGTCCCTGACCTTTCTCAGCCAAAGCTTGAGACAGAAATTACTGTTGATGATCTGAACGCGCCGATAAACTAAACGGAAAGTGGCCGAGACTTTGGCTATATTTCGACATGGATATTGCGCTTTTTGATTTCATTTTGCCCGAGCGGCACATCGCTTTGCGCCCTGCTGAGCCGCGAGAGGCTGCCAAGCTGCTTCTGGCGCAGGGCGATGATATTACGGATCATCTCGTCGGTGATCTGCCAGATATATTGCGCCCTGATGACGTGCTGGTGGTTAATGATACAAAGGTTATACCTGCGCAATTAACAGGTCGCCGCGGTCAAGCGACAATCGGAGCCACATTGCACAAACGCATTGATTTGCGCCGCTGGCAGGCCTTTGTTCGCAATGGCAAAAGGCTGCGGCCCGATGACATTGTTGAATTTGGCCATGATGTTGCCGCACAGGTGGAAGAACGCCATATAGATGGCAGCTTCACTCTGGCTTTTTTGGGTGAAGAGCCAGTTGAGGCGCTGTTGCTGCGTGCTGGTAACATGCCCTTACCCCCCTATATCGCCAGTAAGCGCGAAATTGATGAGCGCGATGCACAGGATTATCAGACGATTTTTGCCGAGCGGCAGGGCGCAGTTGCTGCGCCAACGGCATCCCTACATTTTACAGCGGATTTGCTAGAGCGGATTGCCAAGCGCGGTGTGACCATGGAAACGGTGACATTGCATGTTGGCGCTGGCACATTTTTGCCAGTTAAAGCGCAAGATACCAATGACCATGTAATGCATGCGGAATGGGGTGAAATCACTCCCCAAATAGCCCAGCGCCTGCGTGAGGCAAAAGCCGCTGGACGGCGGATAATCGGGGTTGGTACAACCAGCTTACGGCTGCTTGAAAGCGCTGTTGATGATAATGGACTTATCCAGCCCTTTGTTGGTGATACTGATATATTTATAACGCCGGGCTATAATTTTCGCGCTATTGATGGCCTGCTCACCAATTTCCATTTGCCCAAATCAACATTGTTCATGCTGGTGAGCGCGCTTATGGGGTTGGAGACTATGCAGGCGGCCTATGCTCATGCAATGGCGCAGGATTATCGCTTTTACAGCTATGGTGATGCGTCCCTGCTTTTGCCCGCATAATTGCGTCTCAATTAAAACATAATGGCCAAATGAAAAAGGGCGACCAATTGGCCGCCCTTTCACATATTTCTTTTGGATATCGCTTAGGCTTTATCGCGGTCCAGTTCTTCCAATGATCCAGTGCGGCCTTCAGGAAGCGCATAATCACCGCCTTCAACGCCGAATTTTTCGCACTCACCAGCACCAACATAGGTCCAAGCATTGCCCTGATAGTCAACGGTCGATGTACCGGCACAGCTAGTACCTGGCCCTGCAGCACAGCCATTTTTGCCAGCCAGTGAAATGCCATAGCATTTTTCTTTTGCAGCAACTTCTGTTGTTTCAGCTTCGCCAGATGCTGTTTCTTCCGCAGGTGCTTCTGCTTGGCCGCATGCTGCCAAAGAAGCGGCGGCCAGCATAGAAGCGGCAACTGATGTTACGCGTGTCATTTTGTTCATAATAGTCTCCGAAAAAATTTGTCTTCTCCCAAATAGCATATCGCTACCATGCCCTTAATTCGCAGAATTAGGCCTGATGGTCAACGCCCTTTCCAGCAGGGTAAGCCTGTAATGACGATCTGCAATGATTGACCATTAGCAGCGTCATGTCTATTGGCCGCACATCATGGCAAACACCTCCCCCCGCTTTCAATTCACTATCAATGCTGCTGACGGCAAGGCGCGTAATGGCCTTATCAAAATGCGCCGCGGTGATATTCGTACGCCTGCCTTCATGCCGGTTGGTACAGCGGCAACGGTGAAGGCTATGCGGCCAGAAGAGGTGCGGGAAACCGGCGCTGATATCATATTGGGCAATACCTATCATTTGATGCTGCGCCCTGGTGCGGAGCGGATGGCGCGGCTGGGTGGTTTGCACAATTTTATGGGTTGGGACCGTCCGATATTGACAGATAGTGGCGGCTATCAAGTTATGAGCCTATCCGATCTGACCAAGGTAACAGAAGAAGGCGTAACCTTTAAAAGCCATCTTGATGGGTCACGCCATTTGCTCAGCCCGGAACGGTCAATGGAGATCCAGCGCTTGCTGGGTTCAGATATCGTCATGGCTTTTGATGAATGCACTGCCAATGGCGCAGATCATGAAGAGGCAGCACGATCAATGGCCATGTCCATGCGTTGGGCCAAGCGTTCGCGCGATGGTTTTGATAGTGGCGGCGAACATGCTGAGCGCTCGGCCCTATTTGGTATTCAGCAAGGCGCATTATTTGAAGATTTGCGCGCGCAATCTGCGCAGCAATTACAGGAAATTGGCTTTGATGGCTATGCCATAGGCGGCCTAGCAGTAGGCGAGGGGCAGGAAAAAATGTTTGGCGTGCTGGACTATGCGCCGGATCAATTGCCTGCGGATCGACCGCGTTATCTTATGGGTGTTGGTAAGCCTGATGATATTATTGGCGCGGTGGCGCGCGGCGTTGATATGTTTGATTGCGTCTTGCCATCGCGTTCAGGCCGTAATGGACAGGCCTTTACCCGCAATGGCCCGATTAATATTCGCAATGCACGTTTTGCCGAAGATACTGCGCCATTGGATGATAATTGTGAATGCGGTGCGTGCAGCAAATATAGCCGAGCCTATCTGCACCATTTGATCCGTTCAAAAGAAATATTGGGCGCAATGCTGATGACCCAGCATAATATTGCATTTTATCAAGCGATGATGGCCGATATTCGCGCGGCAATTGCGGGGCAATATTTTGCCGAATTCCATAAGGATTTTCTGGCCCAATATTATAGCGGATCACAAGCGAATTAGGGCCTGACCCCCAATTGTCGGCTTGCGGCTTGCGGCTTGTGGCTTGCGGTTTGCGGTTCGCGGTTCGCGGTTCGCAGCTTCCAGATTTCGCTTTTAGTACAAATTAAGCACCGGTACAGCCATGGAGATTACGCCCTGTTGCTTATCATGCACCAAATCGCTGCGCAGTTGCCGCGTCAGCCCGGTTATAATCTTGCTGATATTTTGCCGTGCCAATATATCGGTAGCAGCATCACCTATGAGCGCTTGGCTGGATAAGGAAAGGCGCATTATTTTGCCAGTAGTGTCTGACTGTGCAGATATGTTGATATGGTGCTGATTTTCTGTATCAAGCGTTTCAATCACCTCCAGCAATTCCGTCAGCAGAAAAGCAATGGGCATGGCAATATCCTGCTCCACCTGATGCTGTCCGCAATCAACATCGGTTCGCCTTACAATGTCATTATCATGCCCCGTGCGAAAGCTGGTCAGGATTTCATTCACCAATGCGCGCAATGATATACCGCTGCCACCTTCGCCTTGCGCAAAATGGTTGCGATGCACCATAGAAAGCGCATCAACCCGCCTTTGGATCATGGAGTAATGCTCTTTCAATGCAGGTTCGCTAATCGCACGCCCATGAAGGTTGAGCAGGCTGGTAATAATCTGCAAATTGTTCTTCACGCGGTGATGCACTTCGCGCGTTAGCTTTTTCTGATGGTCCAGACTATGCGCCAAGGCGGTTTTATCGTCATTCACCTTGCCCGCCATATGATTGAAAACATTGTCTAGCTCACGAATTTCCGGTGCCATCATGCTGGTCTCAGGCAGGTTGGTCACCGCTACGCCCGGCCCATAATCATGCATTTTGTGCTGCAGCGCCTTTAACGGTTGCAGCAACATACGGTTGACGATGACCCAGCCAATCATGGCGGCAAAGACCATCATCATAATCAGTAGCAGGCGAATAAAATAATTTGGTGATACTGCTGGTGGCTTGGGCAGTTGCAGCACAAGTTCCATACCCAATACTGATTGCGGTGCGGTAATCTGTTCCTGAAAACGGCTCTTGCGGCGGATGGGCAGGCTTTTGAGGAGCAGATCCTCATTGCCCGAATGCAGTCTAAGGTCAGATAAGGGCAGACTATCTTCTGGATCGGCCAGCTCAAGTAAGCTGTTGCCACTTATAAACACGCTGGCGGCAAGCTTTTCGCCATCATTGCGCACGTTCATTATTAGCCCGGTCTGGTTATTGGCTATCTGCACAGGTTCTGCATCGCCGATCAATATTTGCTGGGCAATATTTTCCGGCATTATGCCTATAGTACATGCAGGCTCACCCGACGCATCCTGGAATAATAAGGCGCTATCAAAACCGCTTCTCGCCGCCGATGCCGCCAATTCATGACAGGCTATTTGTGCCCCCGAACTGGATAGGCGCTGCTTTGTTTTACGCAAATCGTCCTGAATCTGGTTTAACGCATTGTCGAGTTGCAGGGCGCTCAGATTAACCGCATTAACTGCGGCCTCATTGCGGGTGTCTTTGGTGTTGCGGTCAATTTGAAGGGTTACGAAAAAGGCAATTAACGCCAAAGGGGCCATTGCCAGCAAAAGGATAAAAAACAGGCGGACGCCGGTTGAATAGCTGGCAGGTTGCTTGTCCTCAGCCCAGTAAAAACTGTCTTCCGCCATTAATTTGGCGCCATATAAGCAAGAGTATTCGCGCGGACCATAAGCTTATAATTATGCGCAAAGCATTAGATATCAACCATGGGCCAGTTTTAATGGCCATGAATTAGCAGCGATAGACGCACATAGTGATTATTTTAACTGGTCAAGCAGATTTTGAAAGTCTTGGGGCAGGTCTTCCTCAACCGTCTGTTGATAGACAGACTTTAGGGCTTGCCCGATAGAGGATGAGCGCTCTGATTGCGAAAGGTCATTATTATGATTGCCAGACGCATATGATGGCCCAGCATTTGCTGATGATTGTTTATCGGAATTAATCCCGGACGGGTTTTGACCTTGCCCATTCCTTTTATCTTCAAAATTGTTCATTGTCATTATCGATGCCGATAGGAAATAAAGTAATCAGAACAAACAGGCCTGACGTAGCAGCATTCCTATTATCTGATGATATATACGGTCAACACCCCAGTTCTGATAAAGTTCCTCTTAATGCCGATATGGGTCATTATAACCTCATAACGATCAGATATGCATGGTTATTATAAAATATTTATAAAGAGATAAATGCCTCTTACATATGCGCCCGTCGCTGTAAAATGGGCCTGTAATATGGGCCTGTAACATGGGCTTGTAATATGGGCTGGTCATCACCAAAATTATAAGAATATAATTGGAGAATTTTAGACAATGTCTTTAGGTCAGGAACTCGCCCCGCATCTTCCATTTTTGCGCCGTTACAGCCGGGCATTGAACGGTGAACAGGCACGCGGCGATGCTTATGTGAAAACCACATTAGAGGCAATTATCGCTGCGCCGGAAGAATTTGACACCGGCAGCGACATTAAAATCGCACTGTACCGCGTATTTCATGCCATTTGGTCCTCTACTCGTGAAGAACATGATGATGCTTTGGATATGGCATCCGATGATATGCGCGAACAAATTACGCAAAGCCGATTGGCAGGGTTGGCATCATTGCCCCGGCAAGCACTGTTATTGACCGTGGTTGAGGGCTTTTCCCATAAAGACGCGGCGATGATAATCGACAGTGATGTGGAAACGGTTGGCGAATTGGTCGATCAGGCAATGCGCGAAATTGAAGACCAGATAGCTGCTGATGTGCTGATTATTGAAGACGAACCCATTATCGCAATGGATATTGAAACCATTGTCGAGGATATGGGCCATAAAGTGGCGGGTGTGGGTGCAACGCGTGATGAAGCTGTAGCATTGGCCAGCAAGACAATGCCGGGATTGATATTGGCGGACATTCAATTGGCTGATAACAGCTCAGGCATTGATGCAGTGGCTGATATTTTAGACAAAATGAATGTACCGGTTATTTTCATTACTGCTTTTCCGGAGCGTCTTTTGACAGGGGAACGGCTTGAACCTGTATTCCTTATCACCAAACCTTTTCAGCGAGACACAGTGCGCGCAGCAATTTCACAGGCATTGTTTTTCCACCAATAGCCTTGGCCAAAATAGCAGATACAAAAAAAGCGGCCTGTTTTGCAGGCCGCTTTTTTGTTGGCTTATCCTGATGGATTAGCGCGAATAGAATTCGACAACCAGATTGGGTTCCATCTTCACAGGATAAGGAACCTCATCCAGTGTCGGGATACGGCCAAAGGTCACTTTGTCTGTGCCATCGGGCTGGACATATTCAGGAATGTCACGCTCGGCCAGGCTTTGCGCTTCAATAATTAGCGCCATTTCCTGTGCTTTTTTGGACAGGCCGACGATTTCACCCACTTTGATGCGGCGTGATGGAATGTTGCACTTCTCACCATTGACCAAGATATGGCCATGATTAACGATTTGGCGCGCGGCAAAAATCGTTGGGGCAAATTTGGCGCGATAGACAATCATGTCCAGACGCTGCTCAAGAATGCCGATAAGATTTTGCGATGTATCGCCCTTCATGCGGGCAGCTTCACCATAAGCGCGGCGGAATTGTTTCTCCGTCACATCGCCATAATAGCCTTTCAGCTTTTGCTTAGCGCGCAATTGAATGCCGAAATCAGACAATTTGCTTTTGCGGCGCTGGCCATGCTGACCCGGGCCATATTCGCGGCGGTTTACTGGCGATTTGGGACGGCCCCAAATATTTTCGCCCATCCGGCGATCAAGTTTATATTTAGATGTCGTACGCTTAGACATAGATTACTCCAATTTGCTGTTCATGATCCCGGGCCGCACCATATTTGCCCAAAGAACAAATATGCGGCTACCGCTTCACCGGGGTGCGGAGCCAATTGCGAATGGCGGCTATTATGCAAAGATGGTCTATTGTCAAGCAGAGTCATGGCTATATGTGGGTCATTGCAACATCATGACCATTTTTTGCATGACTTATCTTTCGACAATCAATTTTTATGCCGCTATTGCAAAGGGCAGTATCTATAAAGTGACTATGCGAGATCAGGAGAAAATTATGTCCGCCAAGCAGCCTGAAGATTGCCAGACTATGGCAGACGTCAGGGCCGGTGTTGATGCGCTTGATGGGGAATTGGTGGCGCTGTTATCCAAGCGTTTTGGCTATATGTCAGCGGCCGCACGCATTAAAACAGAGCGCAGCGCCGTTCGTGATGAAGGGCGCAAGGCCGAGGTGATAGCCAATGCGCGGCAAGCGGCGATGGCGCAAAATGTGCCGGCGGATTTTGTTGCTGATATTTGGGAGCAACTGGTTGAGACTTCCATCGCCTATGAGCTGAAAAAATGGGATCAGCTTCGCGGTTAATCGGCGCGCGGCACGCGTTCCAGATGGGATAGCACACCGCGCATAACCCGCACCTGCGCCTCGCTCCAGCCTGGCTGGGTTAGCAATGTGCGTAATGTGCGCTGCGTCGCTGGCGTGCGATGCTCAGGGAAGAAATAGCCACGTTCATCCAGCATCCGGTAAAGCTGCTCAATCATGCCATCAAGATCGGCCTGTGATGCCGCAGCTTCCGGCTCTTGCCAAGTTGGCTGGGCCAGATCGGCCATTTGCGCACATTCATAAGCGATGATGATGACCGCTTGCGCCAAATTGATAGAGCCAAAATCAGGATTGATAGGGATGGTGATGATAGAGCGGGCCAACGCAACATCATCAGCGTCAAGGCCAGAGCGCTCTGGCCCGAACAAAATTGCGGTGCGTTTGCCGTCGCCGCTATTCTTTGCCATGTGCATTTTGGCAGCGGCATCTTGCGGGGTATATACCGGCTTTGTGACCCCGCGTTTGCGCACAGTGGTGGCATAAACCTGATTGCAATCGGCAACCGCATCTGCCGTTGTTTCATAAATTTGCGCATCAGCCAGCAATTGATCTGCGCCTGCTGCAGACGGCCCTGCATCAGGGTTGGGCCAGCCATCGCGCGGTGCGACCAGTCGCAACTCAGTTAGGCCAAAATTGAGCATAGCGCGCGCCGCCTTGCCGATATTTTCGCCAAGCTGGGGCCGCACCAATATTATGACGGGCTGGTTGGGATTTGCAGAGGAAACGCTCACTGGCTGCCCACATCTTTCACATTGCTGGCAAATTCTTCAAAATCACGCGCTTCGCTAAAATCGCGATAGACGCTGGCAAAGCGAATATAAGCAACGGAATCAAGCTGGCGTAGCCCGTCCATAACCAGTTCACCAATTTTCTGGGAATTGACCTCATTTTCGCCGCTGGTTTCAATCTGGCGTTGTATGCTGGATACCAATTGCGTAATTTTCTCAGCACTTACATCGCGCTTGCGGCAGGCTAGGCTGACCGATAATTCCAGCTTATTGCGGTTAAAGGCTTCGCGTCGTTCTTCGCTTTTCAGCACAACAATATCGCGCAGTTGAATGCGTTCAAATGTTGTGAAGCGTGCCGCGCACTGCTCACATTGGCGGCGGCGGCGGATGGCGGTGCCATCCTCTGTCGGACGGCTATCTTTTACCTGACTATTTTCATGAGCGCAAAAGGGGCAACGCATTTGGATTGGGGCACCTTATTCTTGGGGATCATCGTCTTTCCCCGCTTCATCGCGGTTACGATGCCGATAGGCGACTATGCCAGCCCCTGCAAGGGCTCCGGCGAACCAGCCTATAATCGGTATAGGTGCGCCTGCTATGGCGCCAATTGCAGCGCCGCCAGCCATTTTCTTGCCCAATTCGGTTTCCATGGCCTCTTTGCCAGTTTCCGCAAGCTCTTGCGCAGCTTGTGAAACATAATGGCGGGCCTGCTCAACAATATCGCCCTCTTCCTTGCTGCCTAATAAAGAGCCGCAATGTGTGCAATAGCGGACATCGCCATTGACCGTTTCATGGCATTGCAGACATTGTTCAAAGATGGTGGGTTCGCTCATAATCCCTATCGTTCAGATGCATATAGCGCGGCGTTTAGGATGAAGGCCTAGGGCTTTTTCTTATTTTCTTCATCTTGCTTTTTCTTGGTCACATGCCGGTAGCCGACAATGCCTGCGCCAACAACCGCGCTGGCCGCAACGCCAACAGGCAGCAGCAAGCCAGCCGCAGCGCCCAAAGCTGCGCCGCCTGCTATTTTTTTGGCCGAATCCTGATCCGCCAAATGCTTGCCATTTTTATAGGCCGCTTCGCCAGCTTCCTTGGTTGCGGACCATAATTCTTCCGCTGCCTCATTCACATAATGTTTTGTCTGTTCAACAAGACTTTCCGCAGCAATCTGCTCAGGCGTTTTTTCACCGCATTGCGGGCAAAACTTTGTTCCGCTCGCATATTCATGCGTGCAGGTTTTGCAGATATATATTTTCGCTTCGGTTGCTTTTTGGGCTTTTTCTTGATCGCTCATATGCGTATTATGCTACTAACACGCCTAAAAAGTCAAGCCAAAATCATAGAGCGCGGATACCAAGCCGCGCCCTTAATAGATATTGCGCTTAGCCTTCAGGGTAAATGGGGAAGCGCTCACATAGCGCCTCGACGCGCTGTTTCACTGCTGCTTCTACCTCTGTGTCGCCCTCTTCACCCTTGGTGCGTAGCCCTTCCAGAACATCGGCAATCATATCGGCAATGGCGCGAAATTCCGCAGGACCAAAGCCGCGTGTTGTGCCTGCCGGTGAACCAACGCGGATGCCGCTGGTTTTCAGCGGGGGCAGCGGGTCAAAGGGAATGCCGTTTTTGTTGCAGGTAATACCTGCGCGCTCCAGCGCTTCATCGGCATCTTTGCCGGTTACGCCCAGCGGGGTGAGGTCCACCAATGCGACATGGGTATCGGTGCCGCCCGCCACCAGATTGGCGCCGCGTTCCTGCAAACGTGCGGCCATGGCTTTGGCATTTTCAATCACGGCCGCGCTATAGGTTTTGAATTCCGGTTGCAATGCTTCACCAAAAGCTACGGCCTTGGCTGCGATAACATGCATGAGCGGGCCGCCTTGTAGCCCCGGGAATACGGCGGAATTGAATTTTTTGCCCAAAGCCTCATCATTGGTGAGGATCAGGCCGCCACGCGGGCCGCGCAATGTTTTGTGCGTGGTGGTGGTCACAACATGGGCATGCGGGAGCGGCGATGGGTGGTGGCCGCTAGCGACAAGGCCAGCAAAATGCGCCATATCGACTTGAAAATATGCACCAACACTGTCAGCGATTTCGCGGAAACGGGCAAAATCAATTTGGCGCGGATAGGCTGAGCCGCCTGCAAAAATCAGCTTGGGCTTATGCTCTTCTGCCAGACGCTGCACTTCGTCATAATCAATCAGATGATCTTCTTTGCGCACACCATATTGCACTGCGTTAAACCATTTGCCGGAAAGGGCAGGGCGCGCGCCATGTGTTAAATGCCCGCCCGCATCGAGCGACATGCCCAATATGGTATCACCTGGTTTAATCAGCGCCAGCAATACTGCGCCATTGGCCTGCGCGCCGGAATGCGGCTGCACATTGGCATAGGCACAGCCAAACAGCTCTTTGGCGCGGTCAATCGCCAATTGCTCAACACTGTCTGATGGCGCGCAGCCTTGATAATAGCGGCGGCCAGGATAGCCTTCAGCATATTTGTTGGTGAACACAGAGCCTTGCGCTTCCAGCACGGCGCGGGAGACAATATTTTCAGAGGCAATCAGCTCAATCTGCTTTTGCTGACGGCCCAATTCTGCACCTATTGCCTTGGCAATGGCGGGGTCTGTAGCCGCAACGCCATGATCGAAAAAACCTTCGGCGCGAATGCTATTGTCTGGCTGGCTGCTCATATTCGGGTGTCCTTCAGCTATTTAGCGGGTATCTGGTGTAATTTGTTTACGCGGCGCTGATGGCGTCCTGCGCTGTCATTTTCATCGGCAAAAGCGGTTTGCAAAAATGCTGTAATGCATGCCTTTGCCTGCTCAATGCCGATTAAGCGCGCGCCCATGGCGATGATATTGGCATCATTATGCTCCCGCGCCAAAGCAGCGGATAGCGGTTCGGACACCAGTGCGCAGCGGCAAGCGGGGTTGCGGTTGACTGCAATGGATATGCCAATGCCAGAACCGCATAATGCTATGCCGCGCAGCGCTGAACCGCTTTCTATATAGCGGCCCAGCTTATAACCATAATCGGGGTAATCCACGCTTGAACCGGCTTCCGGGCCAAGGTCGTGCGCATCATGGCCTTCATCGCTAAGCCACTCTAAAAGGGCCGCTTTCATTTCCAGCGCGGCATGATCTGATGCAATGGCAATTTTCATAGCGCGATAATCATAAAATGGGCAGTCCTTGCGCGGCGCGTGATTCTTGATGTTCCAAATAATAGCCCTGTTGCGGATTTACCAGTGACTAAGCGCCAATATCCACCAATTCGCCCGATATTTTTTGCCGTACCATGCCATATCGGCAGAGCAGTTTTAATAATTTGCTAAGACTTTATCTATAGTCCCAAAAGGCTATGAATAATGATGCAACATCTATAACGCCATGCCATCATGCGTATAATCAGTTATTTGGCACATTATTCGGTCAGATGTTTTCTGGGGGTTCGCCGCTGGATTATTGCCGGATCGCCATAGTGATTATGCTCTGTGCTGCGCCCATAGCCGCTGACATTACCAGCTTTCTTTAAAGACTGCTGATTTTGCGTTCAATGCCTGTCCATAATTTCCGGTAAGATTGATTAACATCGCTTGATGGCGCAAATATACCCAAAGGTGCGCGTTTCTGTGCCATTAGCTCAATAGAGCTTGCATAGGGTATAATGGGCCAATTTGGCTGCTCTTCCAGCGCTTTTTTATGCAAATTGCGACGGCGATCCACCATTGAATGCACAGGCAGCATGGGCGCGTGTTTACCCGATTTGCCATCAAGATATTTCTGTACCTCAAAAAAAGCGCGCTGAGATAATGGGGAGGGGATGACCGGCACAATGACCAAATCCGCCGCGCGCAATATCTGGTCGCTGGTTTCGGTTAGGCCGGGCGGGCAGTCCAAAATTATCCGGTCATATTCTTTCGATAATTCGGTCAGCAGCTTTTTCAGATATTTTTTCTTGTTAATCTCAAAGAGCATATGATTCAGACCGCGCAGAGAAATGTCTGCAGCCAATATATCAATATTGGGCACAGTTGATTTGCGGATCAGCTTTTGCGTTGACACGGTTTTGCTAAAAACTGTTTTGGCCTCGTCCTTCAGCTCTTTGTCTTTGCCAATCAAATAGGTCGCTGCTGCCTGCGGGTCCAAATCCCATAAAAGTGTGCGCCGCCCGCTGCCTGATGCTGCGCACCATGCCAGATTTATAGCAGTGCTGGTTTTGCCGACACCGCCTTTCAAATTGTAAACTGCAATAGTTGTCATAAATATGTCATATCACAGATCGGAATTGCTGAACAGTAGAGGTAGCGCCTTAAGGTGTCTCAATATTGGATTCTTCAGCGCTGTTAGCGGCTTCACTGTCTTCTGAGGTGTTTTCGCTGGGTGTCTGTACGCGGTTTGCCGCGCCAACAGCGGCCCGCGCTTTATCAGAAATTGATAATGATGCGCCGGGCGTAATGGCAGGCGGCGGGGTATCCAGTGTTTTGGCTTTTAACCAGCTATCCAGATCATTGGCGGTGCGCGCTGCATCTTCTTCCATCGGAAGATGCCCCAAATCGCCATAGATAACCAAGCTGCTATCTGGAATATGCTCATCAAACCAGCGAGCCGCATCGACGGGAATTAGGGTGTCTTGGCTGCCCCATAAAATTAAAGTCGGTGCCGCAATTTGGGCAATTTCTTCTGCTGTAATCTGCTTGCGGTCCGCTTTGCCCATATCCAGAACAGCCTGACGATTTCCTGGGTAGCGCAATAAATTCCAATAACGGTCAATATGCGCATCGCTCAGCATGTCCTTATCCGCCACTGAACCTTCCAATGTGCTGGCAATGATGCTGCGCGGTGTGAAGCTGGTAATCAAAGGCTGGAACAAAGGGCTGGACGCAAGGCGAAAACCAATGGGGATTTCGCGCGGCGCGATGGCAGGGGCGCCTGATGAATCGACCAAGATTAAGCCTTTCACCCGCTCCGGATAGGCCAATGCATGCGACCATGCGACCCAACCCCCCATGCTGTTGCCTGCAACCAAATAGGAACTGACGCCCAGATGATCCATCACCATGGCTGCTGTGTCAGAAAAGGCTTTGCCGCTATAATCGCCATCAATTTGTGGGCCGGTTAAGCCATGGCCCGGCTGGTCATAACGGATGATGCGATAGGTTTTTTCAAGCCGGTCTGCCCAGCCTTCCCATGTGTGTAATGAAGCGCCGGAACCATGAATAAGCAATAAGGCGGGGGCATCGCGCGGTCCCGTGTCACGCACATGTACCTCTTGGCCATTGGCTAAAGTGATGAATTGCGAAGGCGCGCCGCCATATTCGCTGCGCAATTCGGCAATATCTCGGTCTGGCGCATAGCCCCATATTGCTAGACCGATAACGGCGAATAGCAAAATCAGAGCGAGATATTTCAAAAATTTCAACATATGCAGATCCTGATTATGGGCTTTTGGCCTAAATTCTAAGCGCGATAGGGCTTATAATATTTCATGTACCACATCTTGCGGGCGGCAAAGGCGAACGCCTTTTTCGGTCTCGACCAAGGGGCGGTTAATCAAAATCGGTTCTTTTGTCATTGCGTCCAATATAGCATCGCCGCTGACATTGGCTGCGGTCAGCCCCATCTCCTCAGCAGGCGATCCACGCACGCGCAAACCCTCTTGCGGAGACATGCCAGCATCATGGTAAAGCTGCTCCAGCTTATCGCGGCTGGGCGGTGATTTCAGATATTCTATAACTTCTAACTCTACATCCGCGCATTCCTGAAGGATCGCCAATGTCTTGCGTGATGTTCCGCATTTCGGATTATGCCAAATGGTCGCTTTCATAGCCATTACCTTATTAAAACCTGTCTCTTTCAAGCTGGTTTATGCAGAGCTAATGTGTTGCGCAAGCACCACATATTCGAAAATAGCCAAAAAACATATATTAATAGCGCTTTTCCTTTTGCTTTTAAGAATGATTTGCATTAACCACCCTTTCAATAATGAGAGTCGATTGCATTAAGCGGTCACCAAAGGGAATAATATATGCATTTTCGTTCTGTCTTGATGGGCACAGTCGGTATTTTATGTCTTGCTACACCGGCAATGGCATATGCTAATGAATCTGGGCTGCCTAGCGATAGTGCAGAGGCACAATTGGCAGTAACATCAGCAAAAGGCGCATCTAATGCTGGTCAACAGTTTTTGCCAGTCGCTGATGACCAGCCATTACCGGCTGAAGGCGAAGATGATGGGCATATTGTTGTCGTCGGGCAGGTTCTTTATGCAGATGAAGTCAATGCTGTAAAAACGCCAACCCCCATAATTGATGTGCCGCAATCGCTCTCTATCGTTACTCAAGAACAGATTGTTTTGCAGGGCTTTGATAGCATAGCCGATATTGCCCTTTATACGCCGGGCATTACGCAATCTCAGGGTGAGGGGCACCGCGATGCGATTGTGTTTCGCGGTGTGCGCTCGACTGCCGATTTCTTCATCGATGGCGTGCGTGATGATGTGCAATATTTTCGTTCGCTCTATAATTTAGAACAAGTCGAGATATTGCGCGGCCCCAATGCCCTGCTTTTCGGGCGTGGCGGCACAGGCGGCATTTTAAACCGTGTCACCAAAAAGGGTGTGCTGGATGAGCAATTTGTTGGTTATCTTGGATCGGTTGATACTTTTGGCGGTTTTAATGTGCAGTTGGATGGCAATTTTGCATTGGGGGATAATGCGGCTTTTCGCATAAATGGTGCATATGAAAGCCTGAACAATCATCGCGATTTTTTTGATGGCGACCGTTTTGCCATCAACCCAACAGTGCGGTTTCAGCCTGGCCCTGCGACCACAATCGATCTGTCCTATGAATATGTGAATAATGAACGCTTTGTTGATCGTGGTATTCCGGCAGGTGATGATGGTCGCCCCGCTGAGCAATTGGTGGACATTACTTTTGCGGATCCGGCCAATGCTTTTTCCACTTTTGAAGCGCATGTTATCCGCGCCAATGTGTCGCATCAATTTTCAGAAAATTTCAAAGGCAATTTTATCGCCTCTTATGGTGATTATGATAAAGTTTATGCCAATATATTCCCAACGGCTTTTGATGATGCCACCAATATCGTCACGCTGGATGGCTATATTGACACCACGCAGCGCCAAACACTTACACTGGCAGGCAATTTGGTGGGTGATTTCCAAACCGGCAGCATTGGCCATACCTTAATTTTTGGCGGTGAGTTTTTGGACACCGTTAACAATAATGACCGGTTCAATATATTTTTCGATACCAGTCAGGATGATATGGAGAGCTTTCTTGCCACCCGCCCACTGGCCCTTGATAATTTTACCGGTGTTAATGCAGCAGGGCAGCCGACCAGCTTCGCCTTTTCCGACCTTAATGATGACACAGAGGCTGATATCACTGTATTTTCCGCCTTTGTGCAAGACCAGATAGAGATTGCCGACTGGCTGGATATTGTTGTTGGTGTGCGCTTTGACAGCTTTGACATCACGGTTGATAATATTGAAACATTTATCAACACCGGCCAGCGCGAGATATTAACGCGCAAGGATGAAGAGTTTTCGCCGCGTCTGGGCGTCATTTTGAAACCGCAGGAAAATATCTCTATTTATGGCAGCTTTAGCGAGAGTTTCCTGCCACGTTCAGGTGAGCAATTTGCCGATATTAACCCGCCAGATGATGCGCTTGCGCCCAATATATTTCAAAATTTGGAGCTGGGTCTGAAATGGGACTTTATACCCGGCCTCAGCTTCACCGCCGCGATATTTCAAATAGAACAGGAATCGCCGCAAGTCGCTGATGCGGACGCAGGAACACTGGATGTCATTCAAAGCGAGATTCAGGGTTTTGAGGCGCAGTTACAAGGGTATATTACAAGCGACTGGTTCGTCTCTGCTGGTTATAGCTATTTGGATGGCAATCAGGTAGATGATTTTGGCGTTGAGGGTAATCGGCTCAGAGAATTGCCAGAACATACCTTTAATTTGTGGAGCAATTATCAGTTTACGCAGCGCTTTGGTTTGGGTGCAGGATTAACCTATCAGGATGACAGTTTTGCCGATAATGGCAACACAACCACCCTACCAAGTTTCGTGCGGGTGGATGCGGTGGCCTTTTACAATGTGAATGATAATTTGCGTGTGCAGGTGAATATCGAAAACCTTTTCGACACTGAATATTTCCCCAATGCGCATACGGCGGATAATATTACCGTTGGCGCGCCTCTCAATGCACGCTTCACTGTTACGGGGCGTTTTTAACGCGCTATTTTATTCGCTATTAGCGGTGCCGCTCTTTTGTGCTGGGCTATTTTGATTAGCATTTTCTTGCACAGGTTTTTTTAGGGATGGCACTGCTTTGGCTGCATCTTCTGGGGAAATTCCCGGCGGCGGGGCGGCGGAAATACGTTCCTCGCGTCGCATTACACGCCCTGCACGTTTAATGGCATCATGCACACGTGGATAGACGCCGCAGCGGCATAAGTTCCTAATGGCTTCATCAATATCGCTATCGCTTGGATTGTCATTTTTTTTGAGCAGGACAGCAGCCGCCATCACCATGCCGGGCGTGCAAAAGCCGCACATTATCGCTTGTTCAGCAACAAAAGCCTGCTGCACAGGGTGGCTGCGGTCGCGGCTTAATGCTTCAATCGTCGTGACAAAGCGCCCCTCAACCTCTTTCAGTGTAACAAGGCAGGAGCGGATAACCTCGCCGTCCACCTCTACGATACATGCCCCACAATCGCCATTGCCGCAGCCATATTTGGTGCCGGTTAAATTAGACGCATCACGCAGCGCCCAAAGCAAAGGCGTTTCCGGTGCCATTTTATATTGTACCGGCCGGTCATTGATGGTGAGTTTGGTCATTATAGCTCATCTTAAAAACATGTTGTCACCCTGAACGTGTTTCAGGGTAAAGGACGGCGCAATCCTCGCTTTTGTTACAATGGACTTTTACAGGGAAGTTTTATTTTACTCGAACCTGTTATGTTTCTTTCTCGTCAAAATTTTGCCAATCATTCTCGCTAGGAAGCGGACCATCAGGCGCAAAACGCATGACTGTGCGCAATACAAGCCAACCAATCTGACTATAATGGCCTACATTACCCACTCCAGATGTTACGCGCTTTCCTCTAATCCTCTCAAAAACAATGGTAACCCCGTCAAGATATATCAAATCTGTACCGTCCCATTTATCGTTAAGGGCATCTATCTGCTCGACCAATTGAATATAATCACCAGCGGGAACCAAGAATGGGTAACGTGTTATGGCATTGGTATCCTCATTCACTGCAACTAATAATGCGGACGCTGGCCCAATATTTTGTTTTCGCCACATTGCTACGGCATATTGACTGTTGCCAAATGAGGGTAATGCTACAAAACGCAGTCCATTCCCTTCCATCGTGTTTATGGCGGGCAATTCAGCCAGCATCAATATTACATGTTGCCCTATAACGTCATCATCATTTGCCGCGAATGGCCCTTCATGGGTGCGCGTTGCTTCTCGAATTTTTTCATTACGCTCATAAATTTCCACTCCATCTGTGGCGATAAAATATGCCGCAAACGCTCCTATTATCAATGCTGCGACAGTTGTGAAATATCCTATCCAATGAATAAATCTTATCGCCAAGGGAGGAAGCCTTACTGAAATAAAATGATTGTTATTGCACCTAAGCTAATCAATCGCGCCAGCTGGTGTCAATCTTGTCAACGCGGCGGACCATGGCGGCGAAATCGGGTGCGCCGGGGCCGCCGGGAAGTTGCACTTGGCTCAGGTCGCGCTGGTGTACGTCGATAACCTCTTGCGGCACCATGATGGGCGTTCCCATGCTGGCAGTGGCAAGCTGTATCTCGCAGGCCCGTTGCAGCGCCCAATAGGTAATAAACGCCTCGGGCAGGGTGTGGCCCATTACCACTGGCCCATGATTTTTTAGCATAAGCACGCGTTTGCCATTTAGCGATTCGACCAGGCGCGGGCCTTCTTCACTGCGCACGGTCACGCCTTCAAAATCATGATAGCCGATTTGGCCGATAAAGTTGCAGGCATAGAAATTGGTTGGCTGCAACCCGCCCTCAACCGCGCAGACCGCCATCGTCGCCGTGGTGTGGGTGTGGATGATGCAGTGCATATCGGGCAGCTCTTTGTGGAACATGCTGTGCTGTGTAAAGCCTGCCTTATTGACCGGATAAAGCGAGCCATCCAGCGTCTCTCCGGCGGAATTTATCTTCACCAGATTGGAGGCGCAAACCTCGCTAAAATGCAGGCCATAAGGATTGATAAGAAAGGCATCATCCTCACCCGGCACTTTAAGCGTGATATGATTATAAATCATTTCATCCCAGCCCATCATAGCAAAAACACGATAACAGGATGCCAGCAATTTGCGCGCCTCGCGCTCATCCTTGCTCATTTCCGGCTGGGTTTTGATTGCGGTCGCCATAATTCTCTCCTGATCGCGCTGAATTGCTATTATATTATGCAAATCTTATGAAAAGCTAATCCCATCTTTATGCAAGGGTGAACCTATCGGCAACTGTCATTTGCCTATCAATATAGCGCAACATGCCGAAATGACCGGCTGTTGAGCACAAAAAATAGCAAATTGGGTCGAAAATGCTTGAAAAAGACCTATATATAGGTAACACGCGCAGCATTCATGGAAGCTTTAGGGCTTGGCCGTGCATGATTCTTTGTATCCAGTTATACTGATGCCGGGACTTTCGGGCGAAAGACTTTTCGCTATCATGTTTGTGCTGAATCCGCAGGCGACCAAATGGCCGCGCTAAACATTTGCCGACCATAAACAGATTTGAACGAAAGCGATTAAGACTTATGCAAATTACAGTTCGCGATAACAATGTAGACCAGGCACTGCGGGCCTTGAAAAAGAAATTGCAGCGCGAAGGTGTTTATCGTGAGATGAAATTGCGCCGTCATTTTGAAAAGCCATCTGAAAAGCGTGCACGTGAAAAGGCCGCTGCTGTGCGCCGCGCGCGCAAGATGGAGCGTAAGCGCATGGAGCGTGACGGTATTAAATAAGCCGTATATGCTTTACAACGGATACAAATTGGGCAGCTTCGGCTGCCTTTTTTGTGCGCGCAAATATTGCTTTATATGATTGCAGATAATTAGCGCTTGATTACGCCGCGCCAGTCGGTGAAAAGCAGCGCAGAAAAATTACAGCCTAAGGGGGCCAGAAATGTCGGTAACACGTGTGCCAATCAAACCTATTGCAAAGGGTTCTTTGACCAAATTATGGCTAGGGATTGCCTTGCTTGTGCTGATCGGGGCCGGTCTGGCTTGGGCAACAACATCATCCCTGCGCGGCAATTATGTCGTCACGGAAAATGGCATTAAAGTGTACACAATTACGGCCAGTGAAGAGACTGAATCGCCGGCCAGTGGTGATGTTGCTCTGGTCAATTATGAAGGACGCTTGCTGGATGGCACGGTGTTTGACAGCAACCAGCAAGTGCCTTTCTCCTTAGCCGGTGAAGACGATCCGGCGCCGCCGCCCTTTTTCCCGACGATTATCCCGGGCCTGCGTGAAGGCATATTGACCATGCAGCGCGGCGGAACATATCGCGTCGTCATTCCTTCTGAGTTCGCCTATGGTGAGGCTTCGCAGGGAAAGATTCCTGCCAATGCGGATTTGGAATTTGAGATTGAACTGGTCGATTTCCGTTCACTGGCCGAATTACAGGCGCAAATTCAGCAGCAGCAACAATTGCAGCAGGGTTTGCCTCCAGGCGTCGGTGGTCCTCCGGGCGGGATACCGGGTGGAATTCCAGGTGGGCCAGGCGGAATACCCGGTGGACCAGGTGGAATTCCTGGCGGACGGCCGCCACTACCGCCGCAATAATAGGGTTAAAAGCGCATCAACATGGACGGAGCACGTGCATCATCTTTTTGCATGGCTTCGTCTGCGCCGCGTTTTGCGCCGCGCTCTAGCCATATTTTAATCACGGCCAATATCGGGTCAGCCAGCGCCAACCCGATAATTCCGAATAATGCGCCGAACAAAAGCTGCGTGGCCAGCACCAGCGCCGGTGCCAGATCAACGGTCTTCCTGGCCACCATCGGCACAATGATATTGCCATCTATAATCTGTACCGCCAGATATACGCCAAGCGCATAAAGGCCTGTTTCATAACCGCTAGAAAAGCCCACCGTTATGATAAGCGCACCGGAAACAATAGCGCCGATATTGGGTAGAAATGCCAAAAGCCCTGTAATCAGCCCAAGCAACGCCGCCATTTGCACATTGCCCAATGCCAATAATAGCCATGTGCCAAAACCTTCTATAATCATGCCCAATATGCGGCCCGCGAGCAGGCGGCGCATGGTGTGGCCAATCTGGCTCATCGTATCGTAAAAAAATGTGCGCTGCTCAAGCGGGATCATCCACGCCATGCCGCGCTCATATAATTT
>CAZAHS010000007.1:0-22999 GCA_964484855.1 uncultured Sphingomonadaceae bacterium
TATATCGGCCTGCCCACTGCGGCGGTTATCGCCAAGGCCGGATGCCATGTGCACGGTGTTGATGTGAATGAAGAGGTTGTAAAAACCATAGGCGAAGGCCGCATTCACATTGAAGAGGCCGATCTTGACGGATTGGTGCAAGCTGTGGTGAGCCGCGGATTGCTGAAAACCTCTACCCAGCCTGCTGAGGCCGATATTTTTGTGATCGCAGTACCCACGCCATTTGATGAGCAAAAGCGCCCGGACATTAGCTATGTTCTGGATGCCGCGCGGGCTATTGCGCCGGTATTAAAGGCCGGCAATGTTGTTATTTTGGAATCGACCTCGCCCGTTGGTACTACGGACAAAATGCGCGATGCGCTGGCCGAATTGCGCCCTGATCTTAGTATGCCGGGATTGACCGACAAAACGCCGGATATTTCGATAGCCTATTGCCCGGAGCGGGTTTTGCCGGGCCGTATCTTAATCGAGCTGATCGACAATGATCGCTCAATTGGCGGTATTACCCCGCGCTGCGCCCGCAAGGCGCTGAGCTTTTACAAATTGTTCGTGCGCGGGCAATGCATCACCACTGATGCCTCTTCAGCAGAGATGACCAAATTGGTAGAAAATGCTTACCGCGATGTAAACATTGCCTTTGCCAATGAGCTGTCCATAGTGGCGGATAAAATGGACCTGAATGTCTGGGAAATTATCCGCCTTGCCAACCGCCATCCGCGCGTCAATATTTTGCAGCCTGGCCCGGGTGTGGGCGGCCATTGTATCGCCGTTGACCCATGGTTTATCGTGCATGGTGCGCCGGATGAAACTCCGCTGATCCGCACTGCGCGCAATGTAAATGATGGCAAGGTCGGCCATGTGGTGAAGCGTGCGGCGCAAATGATAGATGCCAATCCCGAAAGCCGCATTGCCTGTCTGGGGCTGGCGTTTAAGGCCAATATTGATGATTTTCGCGAAAGCCCTGCGCTAAAAGTCGCAGGTGAGATTGCCGCCAAATATGGTGACCGCGTCGATATTGTAGAGCCTTATGCCCATGAATTGCCCGCCCATTTGGCGCAAAAAGGCGCGAAGCTCGCTGATATTGATGATGCCATCGACAATTGCGATGTTTTTATCGTGCTGGTCGATCATGATATTTTCAAAGCTATTCCGGCTGATGAGCGCGCTGGCAAAACGGTTTATGATACGCGCGGTATTTGGGAATAATTTATGGCCATTTTGGTAACAGGTATTGCCGGTTTTATAGGCCATGCTTTGGCCAAAGCGCTAATGGCGCGCGGCGATAATGTTATCGGCATTGATAATTTGAATGATTATTATGATCCGGCATTAAAAAAATCGCGATTGGCCGATCTTGCATCATTTGGTGACAGATTGACATTTCACACGCTTGATTTTGCAGATATGCCAGCATTGCAAAACACATTGGATGATAGTGTTTTTGACCATATAGTACATCTGGGTGCGCAGGCTGGGGTGCGCTATAGTTTGGAAAATCCTTCGGCCTATATACAATCTAATTTGGTGGGCCATGCCAATATGCTGGAGCTGGCGCGCGCACGCAAAACTGGCCATATGGTTTATGCGTCATCATCGTCGGTCTATGGGCATAGCGATGTAATGCCGCTGTCTATCGATCACCGTGTCGATCATCCTGTTTCGCTTTATGCAGCGACAAAAAAATCCAATGAGTTGATGAGCGAGACTTACGCTCATCTTTATGGACTGCCGATGACAGGCTTGCGCTTTTTTACGGTTTACGGGCCATGGGGCCGCCCCGATATGGCGCCATGGAAATTTACCAAGGCGATATTGGCAGGGGAAACAATTCCCGTTTTCAACCATGGTAAGCTGAAGCGGGATTTCACCTATATTGATGATATTATAAACGGTATAATTGCGGCTTTGGATAATCCCCCTGCTAACAATGATACGCCCAAATCCGGCGGTAGCGTTTCGCGCCATGCGGTTTATAATATCGGCAATAATCAACCGGTTGAGCTGATGCGCTTTATTGAGGTTATAGCAGAGGCTTGCGGGCGTGAAGCACATATGGAAATGCTGCCCATGCAAGATGGCGATGTCTATGAGACATATGCCGATATCTCCGCAACGCGAAGCGATTTGGGATATGAACCCAAAATATCTCTGGAAAAAGGGATAGCTGAATTCGCTGCTTGGTATAAGCAATTTCACAACATCATATAGGGGTATAAGAACGGATGATTATCGTGGAAGGTTGGATAAAAGTTGCGGAAGGTGAAATGGCCCGCATAAAAACGCCTATCATGCATGTTGTGGCTGAAACTTTGAAAGAAGATGGCTGCCTTCATTATTCTATGGCGCTCGATATTATCGATAAAAATCTGATACGTATTTCGGAACGCTGGCGTGATGAAGATGCTTTGGCGGCACATTTTGGTGCCCCGCATATGGTGGAGTTCGCCAAATTACTGGGCAAAATAAAGCGCGAAAGCGCCGATGTACGGGCCTATAGCGCGAAGGAAGTGCGCCGCCTGATGTAGGCGCGCGGCGCGAGCATTATGATGAGAAAGCTGGAACAATATAGGGTTGAAAAACCATGGGGCCGCGATGACTTGATCGCGCCTTTTGACGATCCGCGCCGTATCGGTGAAATCTGGTTCCAAAATGATAAGACTGCTAGCACAAGCCAATGTGATGCGCTGCTGGTCAAATATCTGTTCACCAGTGAAAAACTGTCTGTCCAAGTTCATCCCGATGATGACACTGCCATGGCGCAGGGGCTGCGATCCGGCAAAACTGAATGCTGGTATATATTGCAAGCCGATGATGATGCGCGGCTTGGTCTTGGGCTTAAAACCACTTGCAGCAAAGATGCGCTGCGCAAAGCTGCTCTGTCTGGCGAGATTGAGCATATGCTGGATTGGAAATCTACAAAGGCAGGCGATATCTGGTTTGTTCCGCCTGGAACAATTCACGCAATAGGCGGCGGCTTGCGGCTGGTAGAAGTACAGCAAAATGCCGATATTACTTATCGCCTATATGATTATGGCCGCCCGCGTGAATTGCATCTGGATGCTGCGATGCAGGTGGCACATGCAGGGCCTTATGATATGGCGAACCATATTGCCGCAGGTAAATTGCCGCAATTAAATAGCGCGCATTTTTGCATGCATCTGGTCACGGATGCCCATGAATACCCCGCGCCAACAAAGGGGCAGCATATCCTCATTCCGCTGGATGATGGCATCACGCTATGCGGACAAACCCTGCATGCCGGTGATGTTTATTATGCTGGCAGCGATAATATTCCCGAATGGCACGCACCGGCCAAATTATTAATAGCATGGCCAATTCAGGGCGATAATATATTAGGCCTGAAAGCATTAGGCGCACCATGATTATACCAGTCATCCTTTCTGGCGGTGCTGGGTCACGCCTATGGCCGCGTTCGACCAACGAGCAGCCAAAACAGTTTCTGCCTCTGGCCGAAGACCGCACAATGTTCGCCGCAACCATTGCGCGCGTCAATGGTCAGAATGGTTTTGGCGCGCCTATGATTATTGGCAATGCCGCGCATAAGGCGTTGATTACAGCCGAATTGCAAAATAGCGATTGCCTTAATTCCAAAGTGATATTGGAACCATGCGCGCGCAACACCGCGCCAGCTATCGCATTGGCAGCCTATGAAGCGGATAGTGATGATCTTATATTGGTTATGCCCAGTGACCATGTGATTATAGATACAAATGCCTTTCTGGTCAGCGTTGCAAAAGCCACAAAAGCAGCTTTAGCCGGACATTTGGTAACATTCGGCATTGAGCCAGATGCGCCAGAAACCGGCTATGGCTATATAGCCGAAGGTGACGCGCTAAACGGTATTGCAGGCGGCAGTCATGTTGCGCGTTTTGTTGAGAAACCAGAGCGTGAAAAAGCAGAGGCTATGCTGGCTGTAGGTGGCCATTATTGGAATGCAGGCATATTTCTGATGCGTGCCAGTGATTATCTCACCGCGCTTAATGTCCATGCTCCGGCGATTGCTGAAAAAGCTAAGCTTGCGCATGCCAATGCCGCACGCAATGGCGGATTTATTACGCCTGATGCCAGCCATTTTGCCGATTGCCCATCTGATTCTATTGACTATGCAGTGATGGAAAAGGCGGAAAAAGTCGCAGTTTTTGCCATGGATTGCGGCTGGTCTGATTTGGGAAGCTGGGATGCGCTTTATGCGCTGGCTGATAAAGATGATGACGCCAATGCGATAAGCGGCGCTGCGGCTATTATCGGCAGCACAGGCAATTTAATTCATAGCGATAAATTGCGCATCGCAGCAGCGGGAATAGATGATCTTATCATCATCGCTAAGGGCAATGACGTGCTCATCCTACCGCGCGGTCAATCGCAAACTGTTAAAGACCTGAAAGCGTTATTGGATAAAGCCGGCGGGCAATAAGCCGGCCATGAATAAGCGATTGATAACAAGTAGCACGCGCATCTTGCACCCTGCCCGCCGCTCGCCCATATTCCTAATATGACAGATCAAAATAACAGCATGCCCGTTTGGCATGGCACTACGATTATCGGCGTTCGTAAAAATGGCAAAGCCATCATTGCCGGAGATGGTCAGGTTTCCATGGGGCAAACCATTATGAAGCCCAATGCCCGCAAAGTGCGCACTTTGGGCGATGGCTCGGTCATTGGCGGTTTTGCCGGTGCCACTGCTGACGCCTTTACCTTATTTGAGCGATTAGAAGCCAAGTTGGAACGCCATTCTGGCCAGCTTATGCGCGCGGCGGTTGAGCTGGCAAAAGACTGGCGCACTGACAAATATCTGCGCAATTTGGAAGCGATGATGATCGTCGCCGATAAAGAGGTCACGCTCATTTTAACTGGCAATGGCGATGTGCTGGAGCCAGGAGACGGCATTGCCGCAATCGGATCGGGCGGCAATTATGCCCTTGCCGCCGCGCGTGCGCTGATGGACTATGAAGAAGACGCAGAAAAACTGGCGCGCCGCGCAATGAAGATTGCGGCCGATGTCTGTGTTTACACCAATGACCAGCTTACCATTGAAGTGATTGATAGCAAAGACTGAACGCTCGCTTTCATAACAGCGAAAATAGCTAATATTGAGGCATTTCCCGTTCCAATCGGGCTTATGGAAAAAATATTGAAATTATGACCGAAACTCTTACTCCCAAAAAAATCACTGCCGCGCTGGACCAGCATATTGTTGGCCAGAAAGACGCCAAACGCGCTGTTGCCATAGCGCTGCGCAACCGCTGGCGGCGGCAGCGCCTACCAGCAGAATTACGCGATGAGGTAACGCCGAAAAATATTTTGATGATTGGCCCCACTGGCTGCGGCAAGACGGAAATCTCTCGCCGTCTGGCAAAGCTCGTCAATGCCCCTTTCATCAAAATCGAAGCCACCAAATTTACCGAAGTCGGCTATGTTGGCCGCGATGTTGACCAGATTGCCCGCGATCTGGTGGAGGAGGCTGTGCGGCTGGAAAAAGAAATTCGGCGCGAAGCTGTGCGCGAAGCCGCATCAGACGCAGCCATGAAAAGATTACTTGATGCACTTGTGGGTGATAGCGCCAGTGAGGCCACTCGCGAAAGCTTTCGCCAGCGTGTCATTGATAACCATATGAACGATACAGAGGTGGAAATAGAGGTTGAGGAAGCCGCTCAACCCCAGATTGATCTGCCCGGCATGAACGGTCAAATGGGTATGATTAACCTGTCTGACATGATGGGCAAAGCCTTTGGCGGCGCACCCAAAAAACGCCGCAAAATGCGCGTTGCAGATGCTTGGGATAAGCTGGTTGAAGAGGAGTCTGACAAACGCCTTGACGATGATGATGTGGCCCGCGCAGCGCTTGCCAATGCAGAAACAAACGGCATTGTTTTTCTGGATGAAATTGACAAAATTGCCGTGTCAGATACGCGGGGCGGATCAGTAAGCCGCGAGGGCGTGCAGCGCGATTTGCTGCCATTGATAGAGGGCACCACGGTCGCCACCAAATATGGCGCAATGAAAACCGACCATGTATTGTTTATTGCATCGGGTGCGTTTCACTTATCAAAACCCAGCGATATGCTACCCGAATTACAGGGCCGCCTGCCCATTCGCGTCGAGCTGCAAGCGCTGACCGAGGATGATTTCGTCACCATATTGTCGGATACAAAAGCCAATTTACCGACCCAATATGCCGCGCTAATCGGCACAGAAGATGTCACGCTAGATTTTAAGGATGATGCCATAAAGGCGCTGGCGCGTATCGCTGCGAATGTTAATGATACGGTTGAAAATATTGGCGCGCGGCGTTTGCAAACAGTGATGGAAAAGCTGCTGGAGCATATTAGCTATGAAGCAGAAGATATGGCCGGTGAGACAGTGGTGATTGACGCAAAATATGTTGAAAGCCAGCTCGATATTGTGGCGAAAGACACTGATCTCAGCAAATATGTCTTGTAATAGGCCATATTAGCCATTTACTTTGTTTGCTGAAATAGGTCAGGTAAATAATATAGCATTACGACGAATAGGGAGGGTCATTTTATGCTGTGGCATTTGAAATTTTCGCGATGGATCATCCATTCTCTCGGACTTTTAGCTTTGCTGTTTGCATCAGGTATTTTGGCTGTATCTGCATCGGCAGAATTGAAAGAGGGTCAACAAGCACCATCGTTTAAGTTGACCTTGTTTGACAAAAGCAAACTGAAGTCTGACGAGCTAAAAAACAAGGTTATTGTGATAAACTATTGGGCAACATGGTGTGGTCCGTGCAAGGCAGAAATGCCCATGATGAGTCAATTCTATCACACTCACAAAAATAAGGGCTTAGAAATGTTCGGAGTTATCACCAAAGATAGCGTACCGATTTACAAACTAAAAGCCGTTGACGATGCATTGAGCTATCCATTGGTCCGTAAATTATCCGGGCGCTATGGCATCGTCGATAATGCGGTTCCAACGACCTATATCATCGGGCGCGATGGCACCATAAGGTTAATCAAAACTGGTTCATTTACTGACAAAGAATTTAGTGACATAGTGCTTCCTTTGCTTGATGAGCCAGAGATAAAAGCTAATCAGCAAATATGAAAGATGCCCCATCAACACAGCTAAGTGGCGGCTGTCATTGCGGCGCTATACGCTATAGCCTGAGCGAACCACCATTAAACCACACATTATGCCATTGCCGCGATTGCCGGCGTAATGCAGGTGCGCAAATGGTCGGCTGGGCGATGTACCGCGGTGAGGCATTGAATATAGAAATGGGTGAGGTCGCGACCTACGCATCATCGGAAAATGCACGGCGGCATTTCTGCATTCAATGCGGCACTGGCCTATTCTACACCAATGCGGCGCTTATACCTGGTTTGGTAGATATACGCTCAGGCACTTTGGATGAACCGGACCTGCTTCCTGCGCAAATGCAGATACAGACAGATGATCGTATAAGCTGGATGAAAGACGTTCATACCCTGCCGACAAGCGCAGGTTATCCCAATCCGAAAGATTTATAATATCGCTTTACAGCACCATATTTTCTATGGTGAATAGTGAAGTTGAGAACATTGGTTATTGCTGGTGTCAGAGCCTATTTTGACAGCCCTTTACAATTTTTTAAACCTTCGCATCAATTGTAACCCATAATCAGTTTTATCCGAATATATCATAAATGCTGCTCTTTTTTTGGCGGCTTGCGGGTTGCATCGCATATAATAACAAGTTGGACAAAATGACAAAAGCCTATCCCCTGCCCTTGATTTTAGGTTCCGCCTTGCTTTTAGCCGCGTGTAGCGGAGAGAGTGAAACACAGACAGAAGATGCTGCTGCAGGCGGCGCTACGGAATATGATGGCGGCGAAACACTCACTGTGGAAGATCAGCCCGGTCCGGCAATTGGTGACCGTGCGCCGGTTGATCTGTCATTGGCGGATGCTGATGACAATGCCATGCCATTAAGTGAACGGGCAGGAGAAAAAGGCACAATATTGATTTTTACACGGTCTGTTGACTGGTGCCCATATTGCCAGGGGCAATTAAAAAAACTCAATGATGTCGCAGGCGATTTGAAGGAACAAGGCTATATATTGGCCGGTGTCAGCTATGACCCTGTAAGTTCGCTAAAAGAATTTTCTAAAGAGCAGAAAATTGGCTATACCTTGCTCTCTGACCAAGGCTCCAAATTGATTGACGCCTTTGCCATACGTGATCCGCAATATGCAGATACTGAAAGCCGCGCTTATGGTGTGCCTTATGCCTCTATTTTCGTGCTTGATAAAGACGGCGTAGTGCGCGCAAAATCGGTTTCTTCTGATTATAAAATCCGGCCAACCAATGAAGAATTGGAGCTATTGGTGCAAAGCGCTGGCTAAGCTGTAGGTTTGCAGTCCGCGCTGCCTGATAGCGATAAAAATACTGACAGACAGGTTTTGGGCTTTATAGCCTAATGCCATGTCATTTGGGCCCATTCCGCTTGAAAATATGATCGCCTTTTTGGTGACCGATCTGGCCATCTGCCTGATCCCCGGCCCTGCGGTCATGGTAACGGTCAGCCACGCCCTGCCCAGCGGTATGCGCGGGGCAATTGGCCCGATTTTGGGCATAAATTGCGGCAATTTCATCTGGTATGGCCTGTCTGCCATCGGCCTTATCACACTCGCAAGTCAGGCGCCCACCGCCTTTACAATAATGCAATTTGTTGGCGCGGCCTATCTTATCTATATCGGCTATCGCCGCTTTATCGCGCCCGATTTTGCCATCACATTAAGCACTGACGGCCCGGCGAACAGCATTTGGGGCGGCTTTGCCAATGGCATTGCTGTGCACATGGCCAACCCAAAGGCGCTGTTATTCTATACCGCTGTGCTGCCGCAATTTCTTGATATGCAGCGCCCTGTTGGCCCGCAAATATTGGTGCTGGCGCTGATAACGGTTTTTACAGAATCGACCGGCCTCATCACCTATTCGCTTATCGCGGCAAAGGGCGGCAAAATAGCGCAGGCCAAGGGGCGAACCATATTGCTGAATCGCATTGCCGGCTCCATTTTGATAATTGTGGCTTTGCTGCTTGCTGGCTTTAATATTTGGGGCTGAATTTGCCTTGCAAAAGCGCTTCCTATCGGCCCTGCTTGCATGGCTGCGTAAATGCGTTAAATGCATGTGATGCGCACATTCTTCATCATTATCGCCATTATCGCCCTTATTGGCGGAGCCACCTATTTCTGGTTCACCAGCCATCCGCCTGCGCAGCAGCTTAACAAAGCCGATGCATGGTTTGGCGATAGCAGCAAGGGCAAGAAAATCGACGATGCGGTTGTGTTTGATGCAACGCATGATGTCGCGCTCAATGTCTGGCGGCCATCTGATCTGGATGATAGTGCAAAAGCACCTGTATTGGTGTTTATCTATGGCGGTTCATGGCGCACGGGTGACCGTGATGAATATGATTTTGTTGCTCGCACCTTCACTGATCTGGGTTATATTGTGGTGCTGCCCAATTACCGCCTTTTCCCGCAAGTGAAATTTCCCGCCATGGTGGAAGACAGCGCAGCAGCCTTGGCATGGACGCACGATAATATTGCTAAATATGGCGGTGATCCTAGCCAGATTGTCTTATCGGGGCATAGCGCGGGCGCCTATAATGCCGTGATGGCGGTTCTCGGCCCGCAATGGCTGGCCAAATATGGCAAGACTGATGATATAGTCCGGGCCATTGCGCCGCTGGCTGGACCATTTGATTTCTATCCATTTGATTCTGATTCAACACAGGATAGTTTTGGCGATGCGCCAGACCCCAAAGCAACTCAGCCTGTCAATTTCGCGCGGGGTGATGCGCCGCCCATGCTGCTGCTCACCGGCGATAATGATAAAACAGTACAGCCGCGCAACAGCCAGGAGCTGCAAAAACGCATTATACAGGCCGGCGGACAAGCCGCATATAAAGAATATGCCGGTCTGGGCCATGCCGATATCATCATGGCGGCATCGTCCCTCTTTTCAAGCAAAGCACCAGTAATTGATGATATGGACAGCTTCTTCAAAGAGGTTTTGGCGCGGCCAATCAATATTCAAGCGCCCAATGATAGCGATGATAATGATACGGGCGGAAACGCAGATTAAAGCGCGCTATTATTATAGCAATGCCATGTTAAAATGGCGATGCTGCCGCGATGCGGTGACCAGCTTTCGGCCAAGGCCCGCGTTTCCTTCTCACTCGGCCTTTCATCCAGCCCCAATATTTTACCGATCCCCGCCTGTACCGCCAAATCACCAGCCGGCCATATATCGCTACGCCCCTCTGCAAAGAGCAGATAAATTTCTGCCGACCAGCGGCCAATGCCCTTAACCAAAGTGAGCATGGCAATGGCTTCTTCATCATCTTGCGGCAGTTCTTCAAGCCGCAACCCTCCTGATAATATTAATTCGGCCAAAGAACGGGCATAGCCCTGTTTTTGCCGCGACATGCCGCAGGCGCGCAAATCATCAAATTCTGCCGCAATCACCTTTTCCGGCGGACAGCCAGCGCCCAAATGCGCCTCCAGCTTGTTCCAAACAGAGGCGGCGGCGGCAACACTGACCTGCTGCCCCACAATTGTTCGCAGCAACGTTGTATAGCCGCGCTCACGAATGCGCGGCTCAGGATAACCTGCCAAATCACGCGCACGGCCTATTCTCGGCTCTTTTCCGGCAACAATATCAATATCGTTTTTAATCTGCTCCGCGCTTAATCCCATATCGGCTTGCTCCCTTAAATTTTCGCCCTCTTGCAAAACGTAGCGATGCACTACATATGCGCTTTTCTAAACAAGTTCGTAATGGAGCGCGCAGATTATGCCACAATTGATTGTTATTGACCGTTCAGGTGAAGAAAAAGCGGTTGAGGCAACGGCCGGCCTGTCGGTGATGGAAGCTATTCGCGATAATGGCTTTGATGAATTGCTGGCGCTATGCGGTGGCTGCTGCTCCTGCGCGACTAGTCACATCCATGTCGATCCAGCTTTTCAGGAAAAACTGCCTGCAATGAGCGAAGATGAAGATGATCTGCTAGAAAGCTCTGACCATCGCAGCGAGCAGTCACGCCTTAGCTGTCAGGTCACGATGAGTGATGATCTGGACGGCCTGAAAGTGACCATTGCGCCGGAAGATTAATTGCTTTTGAAGGTTTGAGCCGCCAACATAGTACGGCCTTAATCTAAAGCAATACCTTCGGGAAATACCTCAAAACCAGTATCTTCTAAACTCTTGGTCAATTGCTCGGTGCAACGTGCCAAGGCATCCCCATCGGTTGACCGGACCACAAAATTTGCACCGACTCGTCCTGAGCGGAAAAAGGGATAGCTGCCAATTTGGCAATCGGGGTTCTCTGTCTCTATTGATGATAACAGATCCGCCACTTCGCTTTCCGCTGTCCAGCACCCGATAGTTAGGCTTTGCAAAGGCTCGCCGCCCTGTAATGTACCGGTTAGCGCGTCCAGCATACCCGCCATTATATGCGGCACACCTGCCATGATGAAGATATTGCCCAGTTTTATGCCCGGCGCTCCGGACATGCGGTTTTCAATTAATTGTGCGCCCGCTGGAACCCGCGCCATGCGCAGCCGTGCCTCTGTCAATCCGCCTTTATCAGCATAATAGCGCTCTAGCACCGCACGCGCCTTAGGGTGGATTTCCACACCGATTTGCAACGCCGCTGCAATGGAATCGACGGTAATATCATCATGGGTCGGGCCAATGCCGCCTGTAGTGAACAGATAATCATTGCGCGCGCGCAGGGCATTCACTGCCTCAACAATCGCCGCCTCATCATCAGCGACAACACGCACTTCGGCTAGCCTGATGCCCTGCACATTCAGCCATTTGGCCAATTGACCAACATTCTTATCCTGCGTTCGGCCAGAGAGAATTTCATCGCCAATAACAATCAGCGCCGCCGTCCAGATTTTTGAATTTACCATATCATGCCTTTAACCCAGACAAAGCCACTCGCAAAGTGCTTCATGAAAGTATATATGGGGGCTCATGAACAAATATCAGAAAGTCGACGCGGGCAGCGTCATCACGCGTGACGGCACCATCAAATTGCATGGGCCAGAGGGTTTTGAGGGTATGCGCAAGGCCGGGCGGCTGGCCGCAGAGGTGTTGGACGGGCTTGCAGCGCATGTTGTGCCGGGCGTTACCACGGGCGAGATTGACGATATTGTGCGCGATCATATGCTGCGCGAAGGCGGCATCCCCGCCACATTAGGCTATCGCGGCTTCACACATAGCTGCTGCACATCCATCAACCATGTTATTTGCCATGGTATTCCAGGCGATAAAAAGCTGAAATCCGGCGATATTGTTAACATTGATGTGACGGTAATTATAGATGGATGGCACGGCGACACCAGCCGCATGTTTTTGGTCGGCGATGTGCCGATAAAGGCGCGCAAGCTGGTTGATGTGACCTATGAATGCCTGATGCTGGGTATCGAACAGGCCAAGCCTGGCAACCATTTGGGCGATATTGGCCATGCCATTCAAAGCTATGCACAGCAGCATCGTTACGGTGTGGTGCGCGAATTTTGCGGCCATGGTCTGGGCCAGATTTTCCATGATGAACCAGAAGTCGTCCATCTGGGCGTGCCAGGAACTGGGCCGGAATTGAAACCGGGCATGTTTTTCACCATCGAACCGATGATTAATATCGGCAAGGCCGCAGGCAAGATATTAAATGATGGCTGGACCGCGGTAACCCGCGACAAATCACTCTCGGCCCAATTTGAACATAGCATCGGCATCACGGAAAATGGCTGCGAAATTTTCACCAAAAGCCCGAAAGGCCTTGATAACCCGCCATATTAAAAGGATTTAGCCGCTCGATTAAATTCTGCTGGACCAACGCCAAAAAAACAGCATACTCTCATCCCATATAAAGAAAATATTGGGAGAGCAGATATGGCGCGTCGGGGATTGGCATATGGCCTTTTGGGTCTGGCAATGGCTGGATTGCTAAGCGGTTGTGATCTTTTGGAAGCGAGCAGCGACGGCGGATCTTCATCATCAGGTGCAGCAGACATTGACGGCGAATTTCTAAAAACCGGCGGTGATGGCAGCAATTGGGCCTCTATCGGTTTTAACTATGATGAAGCGCGCTACAGCCCGTTAAAGCAAATCAATACCGAAAATGTTGCTGAATTGGGTCTTGCATGGTCGGTTGACCTGCCCGATGCGCGCGGCCAAGAGGCAACGCCGGTTGTTGTTGATGGCAAAATCTATATTTCCACCGCATGGTCAAAAGTCTATTCCTATGATGCACTGACAGGCGAAGAACTTTGGGCCTTTGATCCAGAAGTCGACAAAGCTGTGGGCGTTAATGCGTGCTGTGATGTCGTCAATCGCGGTGTCGCTGTTTATCAGGGCAAGGTGTTTGTTGCCGCTCTTGATGGCCGCCTAATCGCGCTTGATGCAGGCACTGGGGCGCGGCTTTGGTCGACACAAACAACCGATAAGAGTAAGCCCTACACCATTACCGGCGCACCGCGCGTGGTGAAAAATATGGTATTGATTGGCAATGGCGGCGCAGAATTTGGCGTGCGCGGTTATGTTAGCGCCTATGACATTGATAGCGGCGAACAGAAATGGCGTTTTTACACCGTACCCAACCCTGATGGCGAGCCAGATAATGCCGCCAGTGACAGCGTGCTGCAAAGCGCGGCAGGGCGCACTTGGTCAGAAAATGGCGAATGGAAAGAGTCCGGCGGCGGAGGAACCGTGTGGGACGCGATTGTCTATGACCATGAGCTTGACCAGCTTTATATTGGCGTGGGCAATGGCAATCCGTGGAATCATGGTACGCGTTCAGAAGGCGAAGGCGATAATCTGTTCCTTTCTTCGGTGGTTGCCCTGAAACCAGATAGCGGTGAATATTTGTGGCATTACCAATCCACACCAGCGGAAACGTGGGATTTCACAGCGACGCAGCCGATCATTTTGGCTGACCTCACCATAGAGGGAAAAGAGCGCAAAGTGCTAATGCAGGCACCTAAAAACGGTTTCTTCTTTGTTATCGACCGCACAGACGGCAAAATGATATCCGCTGAACCTTTTATTGAAGGCGTGAATTGGGCCACTGGCTATGACAAGGAAACGGGCCGCCCGATAGAAAACCCCGCATCGCGTTTTTACAAAACGGGCGAATTGTTTCTGGCTTTGCCCTCCGCATTGGGCGCGCATAATTGGCACCCAATGAGCTATAATCCTGATGCAGGTCTGGTGTATATTCCTGCGCAGGAAATTGCAGCGGGCTATTTGCCGCCGCTCAATGAATTTGAAGGCTCACGCCAATCTATTGGTTTTAATACCGGTGCCAGCAATGAAGGCTTTGTGTTGCCAGATGATATTAATTTCATCAAAGCCGCGCGGTCCGCGACAAAGGGGCGACTTGTCGCTTTTGATCCGGCAAAAGGCAAAATTGCCTGGAGCGTCGAGCATGAAACCCCGTGGAATGGTGGCACGATGACAACGGCTGGCGGCCTTGTTTTTCAAGGCACATCTTTGGGTGAAATGCGCGCATATGATGCCAAAACTGGCGATAAACTCTGGAGCTATGACACGCAATCAGGTGTGCTGGGCGGGGCATCCACCTTCATGGTTGATGGCGAGCAATATATCGCTTTCCTGACCAGTAAGGGCGGTGCGTTTCCGTTGGTTGCTGGTGCAGCAGGCGGCGCAGCAAACCCCATACCCAATATTCCGCGCTTGCTGGTCATGAAACTGGGCGGAGAGGCTGCATTGCCGCAATTGGCGAAAGCGGAACTGCCCGCATGGGATGTACCAGAGCAATTTGCCAGCGCTGAACAAGTGGTCGCGGGCCGCGCCAATTATCAGCGTTATTGCATGGTCTGTCACGGCGCGGATGCCGTTGGCGGCGGTGTGCTGCCAGACCTAAGACGCTCTGGCACATTGGCCAGTGCAGAATTATGGGATGACATCGTCCATAAGGGCAGCCTAAGCAAGCAAGGCATGATCTCTTTTGCCAAGGTAATGAGCGCAGAGGATATTCAAAATATCCGCGCCTATGCTATTAATCGCGCCGAATGGGGCGAGAAAAGTCAGGCGCAACTTGCAGGCTCAGGCAAAAATAATGCTAAAAGCGGTGGCGGAGCAACCGGGGCATCTAAATAGACCCTGCTGCGCTTTCGTTGCCATTCTTGGTACGCCCCTGCCCTATACTGGCTGCGTAATATTTAAGTCTTGCCCTTTTATAAAAGGGGTATCTTGATAACCGCAATGATGCGGCGCTATCCCTTGCATCGCTGTGCATGGGCCGGTATATATATGTGCCTAAATTCATTAGAGGCCGGTCTGTCATTCGGGAAATATCATGAAAAAGATTGAAGCGATCATTAAACCGTTCAAGCTGGACGAGGTCAAAGAAGCGCTTCATGAGGTCGGTGTATCTGGCATGACGGTGACAGAGGCCAAGGGTTTTGGCCGCCAAAAAGGGCATACAGAGCTTTACCGCGGCGCGGAATATATCGTCGACTTCCTGCCAAAGGTAAAATTGGAAGTTGTGGTGGAAGCACCCATGGCCGAACGCGTTGTTGAAGCGATAGCCGGTGCCGCGCAAACCGGACGCATTGGCGATGGCAAGATATTCGTCACGCACGTTGAAAGCGCCATCCGCATCCGCACAGGCGAAACTGACCGCGATGCTTTATAATAAGAATTGGCCTGCGTAATATTCTATTTTTTCAACGGTCATTCGCGTAATATCGCGTTGCAGCATTTCTATTGCATTGCAACAATGTGACGCTAAGTTATGATTCGCTTTTCAGCCTCGCCCAAGCGGCCATCCAAGCTGCGGGCTAATCAATTAAGGATACCAAAATGACCAATACGCCAGCCGATATTCTCAAAATGATGAAAGAGAATGAGATTGAATGGGTCGATCTGCGTTTTACTGACCCTCGCGGTAAGTGGCAGCATCTCAGCATGTGCGCCGATGTTATGGGCGAAGACGAACTTGAAGACGGTTTGATGTTTGATGGTTCTTCCATTGCTGGTTGGAAAGCGATTAATGAATCGGACATGATCCTGCGTCCTGATCTGGATGCTGCATATATTGATCCGTTTTCATCAACCCCGATGCTAGTTCTGGTCTGTGATATTGTTGAGCCGGGCGATGGCTCGCTTTACGCGCGTGACCCGCGTTCAACTGCTAAGCGCGCAGAAGCCTATTTAAAAAGCACTGGCATTGGTGACACCATCTATGTCGGTCCGGAACCTGAATTTTTCATGTTTGACGATGTGCGTTTTGAAGATGGTTATGCCGGTTCCGGCTTCCGTCTGGATGACATTGAACTGCCGACCAATACTGGCCGCGAATATGAGATGGGCAATCTGGCCCACCGTCCCCGTGCCAAGGGTGGCTATTTCCCAGTAGCTCCGGTTGATAGCGCTGTCGATATCCGCCACGAAATGGTATCCACCATGAAGGCCATGGGCCTGCCAATGGACAAGCACCACCACGAAGTGGCCGCAGCGCAGCATGAGCTGGGTATCACCTTCGGCACGCTGACCGAGACATGCGACCGGACACAGGTTTATAAATATGTGACGCAGCAAGTCGCGCATGCATTTGGCAAAACCGCGACCTTCATGCCCAAGCCCATTAAAGAAGATAATGGCTCTGGCATGCACACCCATATGTCGATCTGGAAAGAGGGCAAGCCGCTCTTTGCTGGTAATGGCTATGCTGGTCTGTCCGATATGTGCCTTTACTATATTGGCGGCGTCATCAAACATGCCCGCGCACTAAACGCCTTCACCAACCCGACCACCAACAGCTATAAGCGTCTGGTTCCAGGCTTTGAGGCGCCGGTATTGCTGGCCTATTCCAGCCGTAACCGTTCTGCATCTTGCCGCATTCCATATGGCTCAGGCGATAAAGCGAAGCGCGTTGAATTCCGTTTCCCTGATGCTTTGGCCAATCCCTATCTCTCTGCTGCTGCACTGCTGATGGCTGGCCTTGATGGTATTGAGAATAAAATCCATCCCGGTGAGGCGATGGACAAAAACCTCTACGATTTGCCGCCGGCAGAGCTGGCCGAAGTGCCAACCGTGTGTGGTTCGCTGCGTGATGCTTTGGAAGCATTGGAAGAAGATCATGAATTCCTGCTCAAAGGCGATGTCTTCACCAAAGACCAGATTGAAGCCTATGCAGAGCTAAAATGGGAAGAAGTCATCCGCATGGAAACAACGCCATGTCCGGTTGAATTTGATCTGTATTACAGCTCATAATCAGCAAATTTTGCTATTAGAAAAGGCCCTGTGCGATAACCATCGCACAGGGCCTTTTTCTTTATATCTCAATCTGTTTGTAATTATAAAAGACGGCATATTGGTAAGCGATAATCAATATGCCGGCTTATAACAGCGCATAAAACTATTCTTCGCTAAACGGATCGCGCACCAATATTGTGTCCTCGCGCTCCGGCGATGTGCTGACCAGCGCCACCGGGCACTCAATCAGCTCTTCAATACGGCGAATATATTTAATCGCTGCTGCTGGCAGATCAACCCATGAGCGCGCACCAGCGGTGGTTTCGCTCCACCCTTCATGCTCTTCATAAATTGGTTCTATATTGGCCTGATCTGCGGGGTGCGCGGGCAGATAGTCCAGAACCTTGCCGTTAAGGCGATAGCCGGTGCAGATTTTCACGATATCAAATCCGTCCAGCACATCCACCTTGGTCAGCGCAATACCGGTAACGCCGGACACTGCGCAGCTTTGCCGCACCAGCACCGCATCAAACCAGCCGCAGCGGCGTTGACGCCCCGTAACGGTGCCAAATTCATGGCCGCGCTCGCCCAGACGCTGGCCAACCGCATCACCCAATTCTGTAGGGAAAGGTCCAGAGCCGACCCGTGTTGTATAGGCTTTGACTATGCCCAGCACAAAGCCCGTTGCGCGTGGACCAAGGCCGCTGCCGCCTGCTGCAGAACCTGATATAGTGTTGGATGATGTCACAAAGGGATAGGTGCCATGATCGACATCCAGCAGCACGCCCTGCGCACCCTCAAACAAAATCCGCGCGCCCGCTTTGCGCACCTTGTTAAGCTTGCGCCATGCGGGGTAAGCAAATTGCTCCACAAAAGGCGCAATCTCTTTTAATTGCTCCAATAGGGCAGCGCGGTCAACCGGCGCAGAACCAAAACCAGCGCGCAACGCATCATGATGCGCACATAGACGGTCCAACTGCGCCTCAAGATCATCCAAATGTGCCAGATCGCAAACACGAATGGCGCGGCGACCAACCTTATCTTCATAAGCAGGGCCAATGCCGCGGCGCGTGGTGCCGATTTTGCCTGCGCCGCTAGCGTCTTCACGCAATCCGTCAAGATCGCCATGGAGCGGCAAGATAAGCGCGCAATTATCCGCGACAACCAGATTTTCAGGGGTAATCTCAACGCCTTGCCCACGCAGCTTCTCTACTTCGCTTTTCAGCGCCCATGGGTCCAACACAACGCCATTGCCAATAACAGATAATGTGCCGCTGACTATACCAGAAGGCAACAGCGATAATTTATAGACATTGCCATCAATGACCAAAGTATGGCCAGCATTATGGCCGCCCTGAAAGCGCACCACCACATCGGCGCGTTCGGCCAGCCAATCGACAATCTTACCCTTGCCCTCATCACCCCATTGGGCACCGATCACAGTTACATTGGCCATGGAAATCCTCTAGATTTTTTAGTACGGAATATTAGCTACATCGCGGCTGAAACTCGGCTTTTTTAGGCTTGGACGGGTTAGACGTCCAGCGCATAAAAGCGCCTATCACCCATTAAGTGCTGAATATGCTATGTTAAATCTTATCCGGTCCGTTTCTGCCCAAAATATGGCTGCAACCCAATGCAGCGGCATCATCTGCATCATCAAGCGCGGCCAATGTAATCCAGCCTTTAGCGCGCAATTGCCGTGCTTTATCGGTATCATGACCTTTGGGCAGAAATAGCCTTTGCGCAATCTTGTCTTCACGTCCCGATTTCACCAATCGGTCCGCGTAAAGGGTAAATCCGGTAGCGACCTCCTGCATCTCATCACCCGCCGATATCATATAGGTGCCGCCACGTCCCAAAACCTCATTATGGCCGTCTGCATAGAGCGAAAATCCGAACCAGCTTTGATATTCAAAACCATGCCGTTCGCTGGGGTCCAGAGTAACCGCCACATCGCTGCCCAAAGGCGCGGCAATAGCCTCTAATGCGATAATGCGGCTGGCCAATGCGCCGCCTGCATCAATGGCGCGTAGTTTTTCAAGCGCGCTATCCAGCGGCCCCATGGCATAAAGCAGCGGAATATAGGCCTCTGCCCCCAATGCTTTTAGTCCGCCAGCATCTTTGGTATCCAGTTCGCGCCGCACATCGGCGATGCGCGCAGCATCCAATGGGAATGCCTTTTGTGCCAGGGTATCAACCAAATCAGGCAAGGTGAAATCAACAGTGATCTTCTTTGCGCCGGCCGATTGTAGCGCCTCAACAGCAAGGCCGACCACCTCTATCGCGGCGGCCACTGTGTCATTGCCGATTAACTCAGCGCCGATTTGCATTCGCTCGCGCTCCGGGCGCAATTCTCCGGCCTTTAGCGTGACAACAGGTCCGGCATAAGAAAGCCGCAAAGGACGCGGCACATTGGCCAGCCTTGTGGTTGCAATGCGTCCGACTTGCACCGTCATATCTGAACGCAGCGCCAATGTGCGCAACGAAATCGGGTCAACAGCCCGCAACATCCGGTCTTTTGAATAGCCTTTTGTGCGATGGGCCAGCGATGCCTCATATTCGATGAGCGGCGGGGCAACGCGCTCATAGCCATGAGTGGTAAATATGCCAAGATAGCACTGCAATAGCTGCGCCATTGCCTCAGCCTGCGGCATCAGCCTGTCTTGCAGGCCTTCGGGGAGGAGATCGGGGTTCATAACTGGTCCCTTACCCCTCCCTTATGCCAAAAAGCAATTGCCTAATTGCCAAAGGCAATCGCATCAATATCAAGCAAAATTAAGCGCCTTAACATTGCGTACGCCCGGCAATTGGCAAACCTTCCACAAAACCGGCTCTTCAACCGGGCTATCCAGAGAAAGCAGCAATACCGCGTCACCGCCCGGCCCATCATTGCGGCGGCCAAGGTGGAATGTACCAATGTTGACGCTCGCTTCGCCCAATGTTGAGCCCAAACGGCCAATAAAGCCCGGCTCATCACGGTTGACGATGTACAGCATCGGACCGCGCAAATCGGCCTCAACCTTAACGCCGAAAATATCAACCAGACGTGCATTGGCATTGCCGAACAATGTACCCGATACAGACTTTTCGCCATCTTCCAATGTCAGCGCAACGCGGACCATTGTGTGGTAATCACCTTCTCGGTCATGGCGCACTTCGCGCACATCCAGCCCGCGATCTTTGGCCAGAAACGGCGCATTGACCATGTTTACTGTGTCGCTATATGCGCGCATCAAACCGGCCAACACAGCAGCGGTGATAGGCTTTTGGTCCAGCTCAGCCGCCGCGCCCTCAACCTCAACCGAAACGCCTTTAATCTTATCGCCCAATAGCTGCCCCGCCAATGTGCCCAATTGGGTGGCCAGCAACATATAGGGTTTCAACTTCGGCGCTTGCTCGGCGGATAGGCTTGGCATGTTCAGTGCATTGGTAACGCCGCCCTTGACCAGATAATCGGCCATTTGCTCCGCCACTTGCAGCGCAACATTCACCTGTGCCTCGCTGGTGGATGCACCCAGATGCGGCGTACAGATCAAACCCTCTGTTCCGAACAGTGCATTTTCTTTGGCAGGTTCCTGCGCAAACACATCCAAAGCTGCGCCTGCAACCTGGCCCGATTCCAGTGCGGTTTTTAATGCCGCTTCATCGATCAGGCCGCCGCGCGCGCAATTGATAATCCGCACGCCCTTTTTCACCTTCGCCAAAGCGTCCGCGTTCAGAATATTGCGGGTCTGGTCAGTAAGCGGGGTGTGCAATGTTATGAAATCGGCACGGCCCAACAGCTCGTCCAGCGTAACTTTTTCAATGCCCAGCTCAACCGCACGTTCAGGGGTCAAAAATGGGTCAAAAGCTATGACCTTCATTTTCAATCCCAAAGCACGGTCTGCGACGATGGAACCGATATTGCCTGCGCCGATGAGTCCAAGGGTTTTGCTGGTGAGCTCGACACCCATGAATTTTGACTTTTCCCATTTGCCTTGCTGCGTGGAAAGGTCAGCTTGCGGCAATTGGCGGGCCAGCGCGAACATCATCGCAATGGCATGTTCTGCTGTAGTGATGGAGTTGCCAAACGGCGTATTCATAACCACTACACCCTTGGCAGAAGCGGCGGGAATATCGACATTATCAACGCCAATACCAGCGCGACCAATAACCTTTAACTTAGTCGCCGCCTCTAATAATTCGGCAGTGACAGTTGTGGATGAACGGATGGCAAGACCATCATAATTGCCGATAATCTCTTTCAGTTCTTCCGGTGTCTGGCCAGTAATAACGTCAACTTCACAGCCATTTTCACGGAAGATATCTGCGGCTCTTGGGTTCATTTTGTCAGAAATTAATACTTTAGGCATGGTGGGTATCCTTTGGGGGATATCCTTTGGGGGATATCCTTTTTTTGGGGGGGTATAAAATATTCGTCATCCTGAAATTATTTCAGGATCTCGCGCATATGGCGCAATTGCTCTTACAAATTTTGCGAGAGACCCCGAACGCAGCCGGAATGACGATGAGTTTTCACTTAGGAAAGTTCAGCCTGAACCTTGGCATAGGCCCATTCGATCCATGGCAGCAGATTTGCTATATCCTCTGCCTCTACCGTGGAGCCGCACCAGATGCGCAATGATGGCGGAGCATCGCGATAACCATTAAAGTCATAGCCAATGTCCATCTCTTCCAGCATTGCCGTAATGCGCTTGGGCACGCTGGCCTTCACATCATCGGCCAAAGCGTCATACCATTCGCCCTGAAACTTCATGCAGACGCTGGTATTGGTCCATTTTGCCGGATCACCAACCAGATTGGTTAGCCATGGTGTTTTAATAACCCAATCATTAACGATTTTCGCATTGTCATCGGCACGTGCGCACAATGCATCCAAGCCGCCAATTAATTCTGCCCATTCCAGAGCAGCAATATAATCTTCGGTCGCCAGCATAGAAGGCGTGTTGATAGTCGCACCGTCAAAGATAGAGCGATTAAGCTTATCGCCTTTTTTGAGGCGGAAAATCTTGGGCAATGGCCAGTCAGGGTCATAGCTTTCAATGCGCTCGACAGCGCGCGGTGACAGGATCATCATGCCGTGCGCACCTTCAGAACCCATGACTTTTTGCCAGCTAAATGTTGTCACATCCAGCTTGGACCAGTCCATACGCTGCGCAAAAACGGCGCTGGTAGCATCATTAATGGTGATGCCAGTGCGGTCTGCGGCAATCCAGTCAGTATCAGGAAGCTTCGCGCCGGAGGTTGTACCATTATAGGTAAAGACAATATCATCGCCCTTATCAATCTGGCTAAGGTCAGGAATATCACCATATCCAGCTTCTAGGACAGTCAGGTCTTTCAGCTTAAGCTGTTTGACCGCATCCTGTATCCACACATTGCCAAAGCTTTCCCAAGCCGCGACCGTCGCCGGACGCGCGCCGAGCATGGTCCACATCGCGCATTCTAGAGCGCCTGTGTCTGAACCTGGCAATATGCCAATCAAATAATCATCGGGAATGCCCAAAATCTTGCGGCTAAGGTCAATAGCGTATTTAAGACGCGCCTTACCAATTTTGGAACGATGCGAGCGACCAAGCGCATCAGTGTTGAGTTTATCAGCGGACCAACCAGGGAATTTGGCTGTCGGTCCAGATGAAAAAAATGGTCGTGCGGGGCGAAGCGCTGGCTCCGCCGGTACTTGGTTACTCATGATATTCTCTCCTTACAGAGAGCTCGCGCGGCGTTGGGAC
>CAZAHS010000008.1:0-22876 GCA_964484855.1 uncultured Sphingomonadaceae bacterium
GTATCGGCCATGCGGTAATGGGCATGGGTTTCAAAACCCAGCAGCTTGGCGCGCTGCGTGCGTATCTTCAAAATCTCTGATATGATAGCATTAGTGTCATTATCATCGCCATTATCGCCGCGGTTAATATAGGCGTTATACACCTGTTCACGCAGATCACGCCGCGTTGAATTTTCAAGAAATGGCTGCATCACAGAGCGCGTATTTTTCAGCGCCCAGCCAGATTTACCTTGATCCTCCGCCGCCTTTTTAATCGACGCAACAAAGCTGGCAGGCAATCCGGCCAGATCATCCTCATCATCCAAGAAAATGAACGTCTCTTCATCCGCCAGCACTTTGTTGGAAAATTTGCTGTATAGTGTGGAGAGCTGAGTATTTAGCTTAAGCAAAGATGCTTTATCTGCATCATTTAGCAAAGCACCGTTGCGCACCAAACCGTCATAATCGCGCTCAACCAACCGCAATTGCTGCGCTGTCAGACCCAAATTCTCACGGTTATCATAAACCGCTTTATAACGTGCCAAAATGCGCGGGTCGAGCTGTAGCTCACCAAAAAACTGCGCCAGTTTCGGCCCCCATTCGCCTTGCAAGGCGCGGACCTCTGGGGTTGATAAATTGCTATTATAGACGCCCCAAAAGCTGAAAACGCGACCAATATCTTCGCCCGCCAGTTCAAGCGCCTGATTGGTATTTTCAAAATTCGGCGCTTCAGGGTTAGTCGCCACCGCTTCAAATTCGGCTTTTAGCGTTTTCATCGACGCTTCAAATGCGGCGGGGAACATGGCTGTTTGCACTTTATCCCATTGCGGCACCCCCTCAAAAGGGCCGGTCCAGGGCGCGGTCAAAACATCAATTTCGGCTGCTGCCGCGGGCGCATGATCGTCAAAAGCCCCCATATTATTGGCCAAAACTGGAGTAGCAGCGGCCAGTGCAGCCAGACCCGCACCAAGAAACAAACGTGATTTTTGCATGGAAAACCCTTTTAGAAAAATTGAAATTACCCTGTATATAATCGCTCATTAGCATATCCGACATGGCTATGACTTTAATAGCATTTGCGCCGTTTTGCCAATAGCATCCACAGCAAGCCACCGCCGATAGAGATCAGACATATAAACCATGACCATATTAATGGCATTTAAGTCTATTTTGCGGGGCGCTCTGCCAATAGGCTTTTGACCAAGGGCTGCATATTTTCGTCATAACGCGCCAAAGTTATATGGTCTTCGGCTGTATCGAAATGGCTAATCAGTTCACGCCCATTCCACCAATGCAAGGCAAAAGCGGGCGGATCAGCAATAATCATATTGCGGCCATCGGGCTGCTGAGCATCAATTGTCTTTAGATTAAGCGCTACCTGCGGCGCGGTCGACGGGCAGATGGCTATAGGAATATTGTGCCAATGTGCCTGTATCATGCGGTGGATATGCCCGCACAATATAGCTTTTACTTGGCTTTGCCCGCGCAAACAATCACCAAGGCGAGATACCCATTGTTCCTCTGGATCGGTGTTCATCCATGCTATCCCCACCTCAACCGGCGGATGATGCTGAATTATGATTGTCGGTATATCGGTTTTCTCGGCCAGACGCTGCTTTAGCCAAGCCGCGCGGACATCACAAAATGCTCCGCCATGGCGGCCCTCTTCCAGCGTGTCGAGCACCAAGAAGCGCAAGCCGCCCTGCTCCAGTTCATATTGAACAAATCCATCATGCCCGCCTGTTTCAGGGAATTGCTGACGAAAATTTGCCCGCATATCATGATTACCCATGCACATATAAACGGGAAAAGGACAGACGGACAAGGCATTGGCAAGCCGCTGATAGCTAACACTATCACCGCGATCAGCCAAGTCGCCGGTCGCAAATAAGATATCGGGCACAGGGTCTAAGGCCAGCAAATCAGCGATTGTCCGGTCGAGCCTTATACGATTAAATTCCTCTGGATTATCAGGGTCAAAGCCCAGATGAATATCTGTTATTTGCGCAATCAGCATATGATTGTCCTAACCCGGTCTGCCACATTGTAAACAAAGTCTCGCTGCAGACCCTATCAAATTGACCATCTTCATCTCCTATTTTTGCGCAACCGTTTTGGGTTTTGTCGCTTGCATTTTTTGCCGTTTCTTATTCTGCTTCTTTTTCTGTTGCTGGCGGATCAGCCACGGCGCGCCGCCATCGGCATGATATTCATGACACATGGCGCAGGAAGACGGCACTTCGCTGGCGCTCTGTTTTCCCCCACCATGGCATTCGCGGCATGTGGCAATGCCCGGCAATAACAGGTCGCTCGCCTTGCCGGACGTTTCCGCCTTATGACAGGTGGTGCATTTTTCTTCTTTATGCGGGGCATGGTCAAACCAGCCTTTGTGCATATAGCGCGCGGTCTGCGTCACAGGGGCGATGGCATAATTCAGTCCGCCATTATCGGTCACGCCGTGGCAATCATAACAGGCGCCGCCCTTTGAAAAGACAGCAGCTATGGCCTGATTAGCGCGGCTTGGCCGGAAGCGCACAGCGCGCGCATAATCGCCAGCGGTACGCTGACGCGCCGCAGTTCCGGGGCGTTGGCGCGGCAGGCTGCCCAGATTTACCGGGCGGCGCGGACTTGTGGAGCGGTAAAAGCTGCGCAAATCCGCCTTTACCAATTCCGGCTTACCATGCGGCAATTGCCGGAAAGTATCGCCGATTTTATCAAAAGACAGGCTGTGGCACATGGCGCAATTTTCTTTCATGTCCACTGGCTCAAAGCGCACCCCGTTCGGGTCTTCAACATGGCAATCCTTACAGGCCAAAGCCGCGCCAAAGCCATAGCGTGCAGACAGCCGCCGCCCCATTTGTGCAACGCCGCCATTTTTTTTCAAATGCACATCATGTGGGAATTTCAGGCCGTTATTCTCGCTCGGCTTGTCATCCAGAGAGATACGGCGGCGCGGCGCTTTGCTATCATCATCACCTTCCACCGCCGAGAGCAAAACCGCAGGACGAAATTGTGGATGCTGTTTGCCAAAATCCGCGGCATTTAGAAGTTTTGTGTCGGTCAACCGCGTGTCCATCCCGTCATGACAATCCGCGCACCATTGCTGCGCCACAGGCTGCATAGCACCTGCGCCCTCATGCTCGGTGTGACAATCCACACAGCGGCCTTCCGGTTTGTTAAACGCATTGGCCACTGCCCGCTGAAACGCATCAAAACCCTCTGGCTTGCCGCGCGCAGCGGTCAGGCGGGTTTTGGCGGCATGGTCATGTGCACTGTCATCATGGCAGGTCATGCACGCATTATCGCGCACCGAGACAAAGGCCTCAACATGACAGGCCTGACAATCCTCTTTCAGGCTTTTATGCGCCAATGACATGCTGCCCGATGACCAAAAGGCATCACCATGCGGGCCATCTGGCCGTTTGGCTTTTTCGGCATAAGCCAGATCTTTATAACTGGACCAGCTATAAATTGGCCAGGCCAGACAGGCAATCAGCACCAATAGCGCAAAACCCCATGCGCTGCCGCGTTTGCCGGGCAATTTGCCTTGCAGCGTGTACACGGTATCAAGGTCGCGCTCTTCCTCACTATCCGCAACCGCAGATGCACGCCGCACTGTTAACAGCGCCGCAGCGCTTTCACTATCGCGGCTAATGATGATGCTATGCCCGCCAAAGCCCAGCTCTGCGCCGCGTACAGGGTCGATACTGCCATTGGTGACAGATTTGCCATCCAGATAAAATGGCTGACCGGAAATTGCGGTGATGGTGAGCGCGCCATCGCCAGATTGCTCCAGCTTTGCATGGGCCGGATTAACCGCCAGATCGGGCAGATGCACCGCATTGTCGCTATTGCGGCCAATGGTGATGGCTGTCTGCGGCGCCTCTGTATCGCGGACAATCTCGCTGCCATCGGCCTTATAGGCGATTTGGCGGATAATGAATGTCATGCGTTAATCCCCCTCCTCACCAGTAAAAAAACACGCTGACAATATGCGCAGACAAAGCCGCCAATAGCGCAAATGTCATCGGCACATGAATGAACAGCCAGATTTGCAGCAATGATTTAATCTGCAAATGTTTGCGCATACGGCCCAAAACGCCCTCTTTCTTGGCCAAAAGCGCATCCACCTTATCCAGCGGATCATCACCCATACGCGGCTGATAGGCGCGGCTGCGGCGCAGCTCGGCCTGTGCAGCGCGGGTTGCGCAGCGCGGATAGCGATTGCCCATGCGCTGCAAAGCGCCGCCTGCAAACGGGTCTTGCTCCAGCGAAGACAGCACCAAAGCCGCTTGCTCGGCCTCCAAAGGCTGCGCGGCATCATGCAATTGCCGGTCAAGCGAGCGCAGCCCGTCAATCATTTGCGTTTCGGTCATTTCATCGCGATTGGCGGATAGGCTTTGCGGGAAGCGCGCATAGGCATAAATGCCGTAAATGCCGGAGATGATAACGATCATCATCAGCGCCCACGCCAATGTGTGGACATTCCAGCCCAGTTGAAACCCGGTGTGCAGCGTGCCGATCACGATCAGGCTAAGCCCCAAATATACATGCGCGCTGGTCCATGCCTTTAATGACCATCCGCCCGGCGTCATGGCGCGTTTGCGCATACCCAGCATGGTGAGCCACAAAATCAGCAAAACGCCGATTGTGCCCAGCATATAGCCATACCAAGTGCCGCCATTATGGCGCGGCTCGACATCAACCCAAAAATAGCTGACCAAACACATGATGCACAGCAACAAGGCAATTTTTAGCCAGCGAAAATTTGCATGGCGCAAAAAGCCCTCATGATTGCGGGTCTTGCGGCGGCCACCGGCTTTTGCACGCGGCTTTGCGGGTGCTACGCTGGCCATCAGACATCCTCCCCTAGCCGCGCGACGGTTAAAAATTCGTCGGGCGCAACGCGAATGGCCGCACCTGTGGGGCAGGCCCGCACACAGGCCGGGCCACCTTTAATGCCTGCGCACATATCACATTTAATCGCTTTTTTGGGCGCTTCCTCGCCTGCGGCCTGATGCTTTTTGCTCCATTTTTTATTGGGTTCACCAGGGCCAGGGCCAGCGCCGAAAAACAGCCATGAAAGCAGACCCGGCTTTTGCGGCGGTACCTTGTCCATGCGGATTACCCCATAAGGGCAGTTGCGCTGGCAATTGCCGCAGCCGATACAAGTGTCATCAATAAACACCTCGCCATCCGGCCCACGATGAATGGCATTGGGCGGGCAATCGGCCATGCAATGCGGGTGCTCGCAGTGGCGGCAGCTTGTCGGCACATGCAGATGCGCATAGCTTTTGCCGGCCTCCCTATCGAGCCGCGACAACCCTTCATGACTGTCCGCACAGGCCTTTTCACAATTGTCACAGCCAACGCATAATTCTTCATCAATCAGCAGCACATCAGTGGCCTCGCCAATGCCCTGATCGACCAAAAAGCCCGCCACTTCCGAATACATATCAACCGCACCGGAAAAACTGTCTTTCTTTGCCTCAATAAAGGCATTTATATCTTGCCGCGACGCCATATCCGCCTTGGTCTGCGCCAATAAATCAGGATGTTTGGCCAGCACCTTGGCAAAGGCATCGCCATCAATTTTTATAACTTCAGAGCGTATCGCCGCCTTCACCGTGGCGGTGCGCTTACCCCCTGCAATCAGCGCCATTTCACCGACATATGAGCCAGCAGGCAGATAAGAGAGGAAAACCGATTTGCCGCCAATCGCTTTTTCGACAATCATTGATCCAACGCGAATGACATAAATGTCATTGCCGTCATCACCTTCGGTAATGATATGCGCACCCGCATTGACCTTCATGATTGTGCTGCTTTCAACCACCTCGGCAATGTCATTGCTGGTCAAGCCAGAACGGAACATTTGCAGCAATTGCCGCTCGGTTGAGATATGCTCAATCTGTTTCTTGGCCGCTTCTGATTGTGATTGTAATTTCAGCGCAGCCAGCCGCGAAATCTCAACACAAATAGTGTCTTGCGATGCACGAATAGTCGCGCCGCGCTTGCGCCCTGAAATCAGGCCCACCTCACCAAATATCGAACCGCTTTCAATCGGTACGGTGATAGACGGGTCTTTGGGGTTTACCTCCACTGCAACCGCGCCATCGGCAATGGCAAATAATGATGATCCAGGGGCATCGCGCTCAAAAATCATATCGCCTGCGCGGTAGAATTTGGCGTCGCTGTCCAGCATGAACTCACGCATTTGCAGCGGGTTTAGGCCGTTTAATATTTTCACATTGGCGCGCAAAAATTCCAGCCATTCATTGACTGATTTACGGCCCGGAAGATCGGCAAATTTTGCTTCTAAAATCGGCTCGTCAGCAGGTTTTAATTCGCTATTACCGTTAATGAACTCAATGACATCATGGCCTTGGTTCATGCAATGTTTAATCAGCGGATAACCCGCCAATGCGCCGATGACAAAGATGCCAGGCGCGGTCGTTTCAAATACCGGTGATAGCTCAGGAAAAGCCGTGCGGTCCGGCCCTGTAAAGGCTATGCCGCATTCCTCCACAAACATGCGCGGCGGGGCCGAACCAATGCGCGCAATAATCATGTCACAGGGTATCCGCTCCTCACCATCGCGCGTGTTAAGCACGATAAAACCATCCTCCACTGCCTTGGTTTCCGTCTCCAGCCTTATCGTCAATTTGCCCGCTTCATGATCGGCTTGCAGGGCTTTTACATTGGCGTCTTTTGCGGTCGCAAAATCGGTTTTGCGGTTCAATATGCTGACAATATTGCCCTGCGCCGCATCCTCGGCCAGCCCGCGCGCATTTTCTATGCCTGCATCACCCGTGCCAACAATCACGACATGCTTGTCAATATGCTCGGTCGGGTCATCAAGCTGATAGACAACATGCGGCAGGTCCGCGCCATCACAGCGCATGCGGTTAGGGTTGCCCTGTGTGCCGATAGCCATGATGACATTTTCCGCCATCACTGTCTCGCCGCTGGTCAGAGTGATTTCATAAGGCGCGGCATAGCGCTGAATATGCTTTTCTTCCTTGCTGCCGTCGCGCTTGCGGATCACTATTGTGTGGACACTGCCTTCAATGGCGGGGCCGGTGCCGCGTATCGCCTTAACCTCGGCATGATATTTAACATTCACGCCATGCCCTTCGGTCTGGCTGTTCCATGTCTCTAATATGCCTTCGCGCTTGCCTGCTTCAAAATCCATATCAGAGCGCAGCACCAATTGCGACGGCGTTGCCATCACATGCTTGCCTTTTTGATATTTATATATTGTGTCAGACAGATGATCGGTCTTTTCGAGCAGCACATGGCTAAGGCCAAGCTGCGCGGCGCGCCCGGCGGCACTCATCCCCGCAGGACCAGATCCTATAATGGCAACGCGAAAAACTTCACTCACCGGCTCGCTCTCCCCCAATGCGTCATGTCACTTCACTCAAGAGCACCGGCCAACAGTGTCATCGTGCCCCCAATGACAACAATAACCGGTTTATAACGCACTTGAATGCGTGACGATGCTGCCATCGTCATAAGTTTTGCGAACCCTCGCACAATGTTTAGCAAAGATTGTGACCAATGCCACTGCCTTTTCAAAATTTATAATCAGATGAATATCATCTTGCCAATGATACCGGCAAAATAGCATTAAGGAGCTTAAGGGAGAGCGTGATGACGCAAGCAAAAGATTCGCAAGAGACCAAAGGGTCAGCAGATCAAGAGGATGCATCCAAGCTGCCGCGCTGGATTTTGGCTGGAGCAGGCATAGTGGCGCTGTCTGCGATTGCGATAAGCCTATTCAATGCAGAAGCGCCCAGCAAAAAAATAAGCGATGTCGCGGCTGCGTCCGCTGATATAGCAGAGTCAGAAGCGCCCCCTGTTACAGAAGTTATCGCGCAGTTAGAGCAGAAGCTACAAGAAGAACCCGATGATGCCAATGCTTGGCAAATGCTGGGCTGGTCTTATTTTGAAACCACGCGCTATGGTGAGGCCGCCATGGCCATGCGCCGCGCCGCCGCTTTGGACCCCAAAAATGCGGAATATCAATCTATGCTGGGTGAGGCGCTGGTACTGGGCAGCAGTGAAGGTGATATTCCTGCCGATGCCCGCAAAGCCTTTGCACAGGCGCTTAAGCTAGACCCAAAAGACCCACGCGCCCGCTATTTTAGCGCTGCGGCCAAAGATATGGATGGCCGTCATGAAGAAGCGATCAATGACTGGTTTGCACTGCTAGGCGATACACCATCAGATGCGCCATGGGCCGAAGATGTTCGCAATGTGATCCGCAATGTCGGTAAAGAACGCGGCATTAACGTAGAAAAACGCTTGGCATCGGCCAAATTTGCGCCGCCCGCAGCGGCTTCGCCCAGTCAGGGCCAACAGGTCGCCACCGCTGCCATACCCGGTCCAAGCCGCGACCAGATGCAAGCCGCCGCTGCTTTACCGCAGGGGCAGCAGGAAGAAATGATACGCGGCATGGTTGATGGTTTGGCTGATAAGCTGGCAAAAAATCCTGATAATGCCGATGGCTGGATAATGTTAATGCGAAGCTGGAACCAGCTTGGCGAAAGCGGCAAAGCGCAAATCGCGCTTAAAGACGCGCAAGCCGCCTTTCGCAATGATGGTGCGGAGCTGAAAAAAATTGAAGATGCCGCCGCTGCATTGGGTATAATTGCCGGCTAGGACGAGCCTTCTGCCTGCTCAAAAATAAAGGCAACAGCGTTGAGGGCTAATCCAGCTTGTCAATCACCTGGCCTTTGTCACTGGTAAAGGTAAAGGCAGATACATCCTCTTTGGCCAGCTTATTGACAAAGGCTTGCGCTGCTTTCTGGCTATCAAATGGACCAGTAAGAATACGGTTTGTTTTGTTGAGCGGCGTTGTCCAGCCATTCATCCCTTTGAATGCATCAGGTGCTTTGCGGGTCATGCGCCGCCATTCGGCCTTTAATGCTTTGGTATCTGCCCCGCCAGCAACCTGAACCCAGTGGCGACTGGGATGCTCGGGCTTGGGCGGCTCTTTTGGCTTAGGCTTAGCTTTGGGCGCTGGCTTCGCTTTAGGCTTTGGCTTGGCTGGTGAAATGGCAGTAATATCAACGGCATCTACATTGCGCGCACGCTCCTCAACCGGCACATCAATACCGCGCATCAATTCAGCAAAACTCTTCGGTTTGGCTTTGGGCACAGGCTTAGGGGCTGGTTTAGCCGCAGGTGCTGGTGCGGGTGAAGACGCAGCAGCAAGAACAACAGGCGCAGGCTTTTCTTCGATAGTTTTCGGCGTTGGCACGGCTGCCGCTGGCGTTACAGCTTTTGGCGCTGGCTTTGGTAGCGGCTTAGGCGCTTGCTGCTGCACCAGCTTAGGCGCAGGCTGAGCTGCGGGCTTTGGCAGGGGATTTGGTAGTGCAGCACTTGTTTCAGCCTTGGCCAAATCAACGCTATCATCGCCCTTATCAGCCAGAGCAGTAAAGCCCGGGACAATATCTTTTGCTCCTGGAGTATCAGGCGCAGGGGCCGCAGCAACCGCGCGAGGCGGTGTATCGCCATTTACAATTTCATTTATTTTGGCCGGATCACGCTCTTTACGGCCGGGTCGGCGGCGCGGCTTGCGGCTGGCTTTGGGTTGCGGCTTTTTCTTATTATCAGCGCCCAAAGGCTCTCCTGCAGGGATAAGGCCAGCATCGGCGCGGCTGGTCAATATCTGGTCACGGGTGCGTGAAGGGTCAAGCGCAGCATATTCGCCAACACGTGGATTATCCCGGCCAATATTTGCCTCTTGCGGAAAATGCCCAAAATGCGCCGCTGCTGCTTGCTGGCTAGGGGTTAATTTTGGCATATAACGAAAAAATGGCTCAATAGCCGATGCAGAGCGCGGCGGCAAAGAGCCGCGCGTTATCGCCAGCGCACCATCAAAATCTTTATTGATCGCCAGCACAAATGCGCGAATGCGCCATGCAGCACGGTCATTTGCATAAAGCAGCGATGTGAGCAGTGACTCCGCCTCTTTGCGTTTGCCCATTATCCCCAATGACAATGCAAAGCGGCGAACCGCTTCAGGATTATTACCGTTGCGCGCCAGCAAAAAGCGGTAATCCTGCTGCGCAAAATCCTGTTTGCCAATCAAATCATAAGCCAGCCCGCGATCTAGCGCGATCACTTCTCGGCCAATGCCCAGCTTTGCCGCCTGATTAAACATGTTGAGCGCTTCAAACGGGTTTTCATTGCCCAATAAGGCCGAACCCAAGCCAGCTTTTACCTTGGCATTACTGGGCGAGATGGCATCAGCGCGCGCAAAAAAGCCCAATGCCGCAACGGGATCACCCATTTGCAATGCGGCATTGCCTGCATCAATTAATGCTGACAGGTCACGCGCATTGCGTGCTAACCGCTTAAGAGCGCTTTGCAACGCGGCAGATCCTTGCGGAGCTTTAACCGCGAGCGAATTGGTTTGTGCATCAGGAGCAGATTGCGCATTGGCCTGAGCTGGGACGCCCGATAGGGATGCCGCCCCGCACAATGCGGTGAAAAGACCGATAGAATAGCGTGTGATTTGCATCATATCCTCATATTTAGCACACCGCCTTTAGGCAGTGAAGCTATTCATAAGCTGTCTGTTTGCGTCACACTATCGCACCAACAGCTTAAACCCGGGCCGCAAATATACGGCCCGGGCAAAGCCCTATTGATTATTCTGGCGGTTAAGGAAGCGCGGGATATTAAGCCCACCACTCTCTTTATCATCATCGCCGTCAGCGGCCGCATCTTCACTGCGCGAAAGATTAGCCATCCGTTCAAACAATGTGCCGCCGCCCGATGCGATACGCGGAGCGGGCCGTGCATCGTCCTCATCGCCAGAGGCAATAGAGGCATCATCTTCTTCTGCTTCCTCACTACCGGCATCCAGCACAAATTCATCGTCATCTTGTACAGGTTCAGAGAGACTGATAACTTCATCATCGCTATCTTCCAGCAAGGCATCAATCTCTGCTGGTATATCTGTATCCACCTGCGCAGCGTCAATATTATCGGCCGTCACTGCCTCTGCAAGATTGAGAGATTCCGGTTCAGAAGTTGGCGCAACTTCAGGAACAGTTTCAGCTTCTGGCTCGGCAACGGGTTCCATAGCTTTTGGCGCCGATGTTTTTGCTGGCGTTACTTCACGAACTGGCGGCGCCTTTGCCGCTGTTTTGCCCTTATTAGAAAATGAGTAAAAGGCGCGGCTATTGTCACTTTGCGCAGACGCATCTGCATCAATACCGGTGGCAACCACGGACACGCGGATTTTCCCGTCGAGATCATTATTAAAGGCCGAACCCCAAATGATATTGGCGTCTTCATCAACCAATTCACGAATATGGTTCGCCGCTTCATCCACTTCCATAAGGCGCATATCTTCGCCGCCGGTTATGGAGATGATGACACCTTTCGCGCCCTGCATAGACACGCCATCAAGCAATGGATTGGCAATAGCTTTTTCAGCCGCCTCAAGCGCACGATTATCGCCGCCTGCTTCACCCGTACCCATCATAGCTTTGCCCATTTCATGCATCACAGAACGCACATCGGCAAAGTCCAGATTGATAAGGCCAGGCATGACCATAAGGTCAGTGATAGAACGCACGCCCTGTTGCAGCACCTCATCAGCCAGCGTGAAAGCCTCTTTAAAAGTTGTATCCGCATTAGCGATAAGGAAGAGATTCTGGTTTGGAATGACGATCAATGTATCGACATTTTCCTGCAGCTCTTCAATGCCTGCCTCAGCCGAACGCATGCGGCGTGTGCCTTCAAAAGTGAAAGGCTTGGTCACTACGCCGACCGTTAATATGCCTTTATCACGCGCAATTTTGGCAATTACGGGCGCTGCGCCGGTTCCGGTGCCCCCGCCCATACCTGCGGCGATAAAGCACATATGTGCGCCTTCAAGAAGTTTCTCAACTTCACCAATTGTCTCTTCAGCAGCAGCACGCCCAACCTCTGGCCGTGATCCTGCGCCCAAACCCTGAGTGATTTCAGGGCCAAGCTGGATACGTTGGTCTGCGGTAGAGCTGTTTAATGCCTGTGCATCGGTGTTCGCAATAATGAAGTCAACGCCTTCAACATTTGCATTAATCATATTCGCGACGGCGTTGCCGCCAGCGCCGCCAACACCGATAACGGCTATACGCGGTCGCAATTCGTCGCTGGCCGGTGGTCCTATATCGATACTCATAAGCTATACTCCTCGGTAGCTTTATGCACAGTTTCAAACATCACTAATACACCATGCGCAATATATTTCATCATTTAACACACAATTTTGTGCGTTGCTGTTAGCAAAATCATAATATTCTGGCCGCAAGCTTAGGTTCAAGCCCTAATATTTTCTCATTTTATCAATAATTTTCTCGCATTGCACGCCATAACCGCTTGATTATCGCTGAGCCGGAATAACTGTGCACCGTCTGCGAACTGCCGGCCAATTGGCGAATATCTTTGGGGTTGCTATCCGCATAGCGAACCAATCCCGCCAAAGTTGTAAAAGCAGGGCCGGAATGTGCTTCTGGCAAACCTTCAAGCCGCTTTGGCCTGCCGATACGAACAGTCTGCCCAAAAACGCTCTGTGCATAATCCGCAATACCTTTCAGCTCTGCGCCGCCGCCGGCCAATACCACCATTTTGCTGCGCGGCCCAGTAAAGCCAAGCTGTTTTAGCGAGCGCGATACCTCGCCCAACAAATAATCCATTTGCTGCACGATGACGCTGACCAGATCGGCTCTGGCTATACGCTCGCCATTTTCTGCCTGGCCTGCGGCGGGCATGTCATCCTCACTGCGCCGCACGGGGATCATCTCGCGGTGATCGGCGGGGCTGGATATGGCCGAACCATAAAAACATTTCAGCCGCTCCGCCTCATGCCGTTTTATACCAAAGGAGGAGGCAATAGCATCGGTTATATCAGACGCACCGAAAGGAACACTGTGCAAGCCGACAAGCATGCCATGCATATAAAGCGATATATTGGTGATTGTTGCCCCCATTTCCACCAAGGCAACACCTAGCTCTCGTTCTTCATCGCTTAAGCAGGAAAGACCAGCCGCAATTGGTGCGGCAACAACAGAGCGCACATCCAGATGCGCTGCCCTCACACATTGGTCAATATTGCGCACCGGGGCGCCATCAGCCAGCACGACATGAATATCAACGCCCAGCCGGTCGGCATGCAGCCCCAAAGGATGTTTCACACCCGCCTGACCATCCAATGTATAAAGCGCAGGTTCTGCATGCAGAACCAAACGGCCATCAGGGTCTATGGCATCGCGGCCATGACTAAGCAGATAGTCAATATCATCCTGTTCAATGCGTCCGCCATTTAACTCAGTTTCAACAGAGGTTATGTGGCTGGATAATCCGCCCGCTGTGCAGCCCACCCATACTTGATCTATGCTGACACCCGCCATGCGTTCTGCCTGCTCAATTGCACTGCGCACAGAATGCTCAGTACGGTCAATATCAATTACATGGCCGCGCTTTACACCGGCACTGGCATGTTGCCCCGTTCCTAAAACAAGCAGTTTTCCATCATCTGTGCGCCCTGCGATAAGCGCACTGACTTTAGACGATCCAATGTCTAGCGCGGTATAGACTTTGCTAATGGTCGATGCGCTCATTATTCCTCTCCGCTCTCTTTATCTGAATTGTCAATATTGGTGCTGCCGGATTGCGGCAATCGCAAATAAGCGCGCTCTGGATCGCGCAAATCAAAAAAGGTAACGCCCTTGCCCAGCAGCCGGTTAACGCCTTCCATTCGCGCAAAATTGACATAGGCGGCTTTGGCCTCGCCTGCGCCTTCTGGAAGCGCCAGTTTCTCGCCGCTATCAAATGTCAAATTCCAGCGGCGACGCCCTACCCATTCAGCCTCTTCTACCAAAGGTGTCAGCGCGGGCGCTTCGCTCATAATAGCGTCCAACGCCGCAATATTTTCATTGGCAAGTTCACCGCGAATAAGCGGCAGATCAAAACCATGCCCTTTTTTCAGTTTCTCCAGCACACGGCCCTGCTTATCAATCAGCGCCAATTTATTGCCATTTTGCCAGAGCGCATGCGGCCTATGCTCGATAATATCAACGACCAAACGGTCGGGTAGCTGGCGCGAGATACGGGCATCGGCGATCCAGCCAAATTGCACCAGCTCCTGGCGCAGCGCATAAAGATCAACCAGCGGCATAGAGCGGTCTTTTTCCGCCAGAACAATTTCATAAACCTTTAGCTCATTAACATTTTCCAGCCCGCGCACCTCTATCTGGCGCACTTCAAAACCGGCATCCGCAGCCACTTCGGCATAGCGCGCATAGGCCTGGTCTGTCAGCCCTGTCGCCGCAGCAACGCCATATGCGCCCAGCCCAACAACACCCAAAATCATCACAGTCATGGCGCGCCGTATCTGTGCCTGTGTAAAAGGCAATATCGCGAGCAAACGGTCAAAAATGCTTGGCTTTTTAATCGTCCGGCGCTTGGCCGGTTTGCGGCGCGGTGATGCCGCTTTGCCGCGCTTGATTTTTGTGCTGCTCATAATGCCGCCTCCACTATCTTCTCAACCAATGATGGATAATCAATACCCATTGCCGCTGCCTGTTCAGGCACCAAACTCAGCGGGGTCATGCCCGGCTGAGTATTGGTTTCCAGCGCGAACAGGCCATCGGCGCCTTGCTCATCATCCCAGCGAAAATCTGTACGCGATACACCTTTACAACCAAGCAGTCTGTGCGCATCCAATGCGTATTTTAGGCACAAATCATGTATTTCGGCGGGAATATCGGCAGGGCAAATATGCTCGGTCAGGCCATCTGTATATTTCGCTTCATAATCATAAAAGCCGGATTTTGCGCGCAATTCAGTGACCGTCAGTGCGCGCAGGCCATCCGCATCATCAATCACCGCCGTGGTAAGCTCTCGCCCGCGCACAAATGGCTCGGCCAATAATGTTTCAAATTCCTGCCACGGCCCTTTTGCATCGCGCATGATAGGCGCACCAAAATCGCTGCCGGGGTGAACAATAGCAACGCCAACCGATGACCCTTCATTGATAGGTTTCAGCACATAAGGGCGCGGCATCGGGTCAGCGCTATATAGGCTTTCGCTGGTCACAATCTTGCCCTTGGGCATAGGGATGCCATGGGGAACCAGCGCATTTTTGGTCAGCTCTTTATCAATCGCAATCACCGATGTTGCCATGCCGCTATGGGTATAAGGTATCTGCATTAGATCGAGCATACCTTGAACGCGGCCATCCTCGCCCGGCGTGCCGTGCAATGCGTTAAACACAATATCGGGCTGCATTTCAGACAGCAACGCCGCAATATCGCGGCCCATATCAATGCGGCTAACCTTATGGCCGCGGCTTTCCAGCGCCTTTGCAATGCCCTCACCGCTCATCAAAGAGACTTCGCGCTCTGCCGACCAGCCGCCCATCAGAACGGCAATATGACGTTTTGAAAGGGTCATGACTTTTCCCCCACCCGTTGGATTTCCCAATGTAATTCCACCCCGGACTGCGCCTTGACCCGCTTGCGCACTTCCTCGCCCAGCGCTTCAATATCTGCGCTCGTCGCATCGCCGGTGTTGATCATAAAATTGGTGTGCTTCTCGCTCACTTGCGCGCCGCCAATTTTTAGGCCGCGGCACCCTGCGGCATCGACCAATGCCCATGCTTTATGGCCATCAGGATTTTTGAAAGTAGAGCCGCCGGTTTTGCTGCGCAAAGGCTGTGATTCCTCGCGCGCATTGGCGATGCGGTCCATCTCGGCCTGTATGGCGTCTTTATCGCCTGCCCGCTCGCTATCTGCCGCGCCGCGAAAGGCCGCGCTGACCACAATTGCGCCATCTGGCAATTCGCTATGACGATAGGTATAATGCAGCGCGTCCACTGGCAATGTCACCAGCGAACCATCGCGCAGCACCACATCGCATGAGACTAATATATCGGCCACCTCGCGGCCATATGCGCCGCCATTCATGCGCACAAATCCGCCCACTGTACCTGGAATGCCGCGCAGAAATTCAAGCCCCGCAAGGCCCGCATCACGCGCTTTTGATGATACCAATATGCCAGAAGCGCCGCCGCCGCAGACCATATGCCCGTCGGCATTTTGCATGACCGTGGCAAAAGGCTTGCCCAGCCGCACCGTAACCCCGCGCACACCGCCATCACGCACGATAAGATTGGAACCAAGACCCAGCGGCCAAACCGGTATATCACTATTAAGCGCGCGCATAAACTCACGCAGATCCTCAATATCCGCTGGTTCAAACAGCCAATCGGCCTGCCCGCCCGACTTAAACCAGACAAGCGGCGCCAATGGCGCGTTTTGCTTTAGCTTACCGCGCACAGATGGTAGGGAGAGCACATCACTCATGCCTTGGCCTGCTGTACAGCATTGGCCAAGCCTGCCGCCCATTTGGTAATGTCGCCTGCCCCTAGACACACCACCATATCACCGGCCTGCACTTGCTGCGCCAGTGTTTTTGCCAAAGCGTCTGCATCCGATATAGTGTTCGCTTCACGGTGCCCACGCTGGCGCAGACCAGCCACTAGCGCATCAGCATTAACGCCATCAATGGGTTCTTCGCCAGCGGTAAAAACCGGCGTAATCAAAACGCTATCAGCATCATTAAACGCCTGTTGAAACTCGTCCATCAATTCGTTGAGGCGGGTAAAGCGGTGCGGCTGCATAACCGCAAAAATCCGGCCCTGAACGCCTTCACGCGCCGCCGCCAAAACCGCGCGAATTTCAACCGGATGATGACCATAATCATCAATCACCGCAACCGCGCCATCGGCCATATTGATGGTGCCAACATTGGTAAAGCGCCGCTTAACACCGCCAAATTTGGCAAAGCCTGATTGCACCTGTGCATCGCTCAGACCCATTTGCAGGCCAACCGCGACCGCAGCCAGCGCATTTTGCACATTATGCTTGCCCGGCATCGGCAGCTCTATGCCCTCTATCTGGCGCACTTCGCCATCACGGTCACGCACCGCGACATCAAAACGATTGCCGCCCGGCACCGGCGTAACATTATGGCCGCGCACATCCGCCTGCGCGCTAAAACCATAGGTCACAATGCGGCGGTCCTTAATACGCGGCAACAACGCCTGCACCTCAGGGTGATCGAGACACATTATCGCTGCACCATAAAAAGGCACATTTTCGATAAATTCGACAAAGGCATTTTTGACCTTTTCAAAACTGCCATAATGGTCAAGATGCTCAGGGTCGATATTGGTGACCACCGCCAAAGTACCATCAAGCCGCAAAAAGCTGCCATCGCTTTCATCGGCCTCAACCACCATCCATTCGCTGGTGCCCATGCGCGCATTGGAATCATAATTGTTGATGATGCCGCCATTGATGACAGTGGGGTCAATACCGCCTGCATCCAGCATCGCCGCCACCATAGAGGTAGTGGTCGTTTTGCCATGCGTTCCGGCAATTGCGACGGTTGATTTCAGCCGCATAAGCTCCGCCAGCATCTCCGCCCTGCGCACCACCGGAATACGGTTTTGCAGCGCATAAACCACTTCGGGATTGTCACGCTTAATCGCGGTGGATGTTACCAAGACGGCGGCCTCTGCCACATTATCATGGCCATGCCCTTGAAAAATCGCGATGCCCATGGTTTTCAGCCGCTGCACCACAGGTCCGTCAGAGACATCACTGCCCTGCACCTTATAACCCAGATTGTGCATCACCTCTGCAATGCCGGACATACCAATGCCGCCAATGCCAACAAAGTGGATTATCCCGATATCGGTCCCTACACCGCGCATCAGTCTCTCCGATCTTTATCTTGCGTATTGGCCAAAGCCGGTTTGGTGGCCGCTGCATGTGGTTTTGCAGGCGCCATGCGTATTGCATCGGCAATGCCGCCTGGCCCGGTATTCTCTACCAGATCGGCAAGGTCTTTTGTTGCATTGGGATAGCCACATTTATGCGCGGCAAGCGCAGCATGATTTAGCGCCTCAGGGTCTTTGGCAATATGGCTAACCTGCTTGGCCAGTTGCTTGACCATCAGGCCAATTTCTTTCGCATGCTGCACAGCGGCCCCTTCTTCAAGGTCCGCCTGTTCCTTCACCGTAATTTTGGGCTGCACTATCGTTCTTGCGCCGCCTGCATCCACCATTTCACGCGCATTAACGCTTTGGTGGTCATCGGTGGCAAAGGGCAGCGGGATTAAAATTGCAGGGCGGCCCACCACTGTCAGCTCTGCAATAGTTGATGCGCCGGAACGTCCGATAAAAAGATGCGACCAGCCTAGCCTGTCGGGCAGATCATCAATATAAGTGGCCAATTCTGCAGGAATATTATGCTCTGCATAGCGCGCACGCACCTGATCTATATCCTCTTCGCGGCATTGCTGCGTTACTTGCAGTCTGTGGCGCAAATGGGCTGGCAGCATGGCCAGACCGTCCGGCACGATTTCCGATAATATACGCGCGCCCTGGCTGCCGCCGGTTACCAGCACGCGGAAAATACCATCAGGCAGGAATGGCGGATAATCCTTGGTGCGCAGTTCCAAAATCTCATCACGCACAGGGTTGCCCACCAAATGCGTTTTTTCGGCATATTTGGGGTCCAGCCCCTCAATCTTTTTATATGCCGTGGCAATCGCGCTGACCCGCCGCGCCATCAAACGGTTTACGCGCCCAAATACGGAATTCTGCTCATGAATGATTGTTGGCAATTTTTGCGAATGCGCGGCCAGCAATGTTGGCAGCGCGGGATAGCCGCCAAAACCGATCACAGCCGTTGGTTCAAATGTACTGAACAATTGTTTCGCCATTTTGCGCGCGGTCCAGATGCTTTTCAGACCTTTTAACCGCGCAATAGGGTTGCCGCTTAAACGGCCAGTTGGCAGAATATGAATTTGCGCCTCATCAAATGCGCCCGGTATCTTGGCTCCGCGCTCATCAGTCAGCAGCGCAACACGGTGGCCGCGGCGCATCAATTCCTTGCCCAATGAATAGGCAGGGATCATATGACCGCCTGTTCCACCGGCAGCCAGCACATAATGGCGGCTAATATTCGTCATAATATCACCACTCCAGCCCCTGCGCATTTCTGTTGGTAAGAGAGCGGTCTAGATACGGGTTGCGGCGACTAAAAGCCAGCAACAGACCAGCGGCAAAACACAGCGCGATCATGGATGAACCACCATAGCTGACAAAAGGCAGTGTCATGCCTTTTGACGGAAAGAGCTGAAGGTTTACCGCCATGTTAATCATCGCCTGTCCGCCAATTTGCGTCACCAATCCTGTAACCGCCAAAGAGGTGAACAGATCATTTTCCTCCTGCAAACGCATGAGCACACGGCCAATCAGGATAAGATAGATCAGCGCAATGGCCGCGCAGGCCAGCAAACCAAATTCTTCCCCCACAACGGAGAAAATATAATCAGTATGCGCTTCGGGCAGACGAAATTTGGCCGTGCCCAATCCCGGACCAGCACCGATAAAGCCGCCATTGGTTAATGTTTTGTGCGCCAGTGAAACTTGGTCAAAACTGTCCCCGCCAAATAGCCAGCTATTAATCCGTGCCGTTGCCGTGGGATAAAGGAAATATGCGCCCAGCAAACCAGCAACGCCGCCGGTCAGTGTAAGAGCAATAATCTGAGCGGACAAACCGGCCAGCAAAACCAGCACAAACCAAATGCCGAAAAATACGATTGTCGCACCCAAATTAGGCTGCATCATTAGCAAACACGCAATTGCGGCAAACAAAAAGCCGCTAAACAGGGTGACTGGCAGTGCAGGGTCGCGCACTTTAAGTGACAATATCCACGCAATTGTGACCGCAAAAGCGGGCTTTAGAAATTCCGAAGGCTGGATGGTCAGGCCATAGCCAATCCAACGCTGCGCACCATTTTTGGATTCCCCCAATACCGGTACCATCAACAGCAATAGCCCAAATCCTATCATCGCACATATGGCCAGCCGCCGCGCCTGCGTTTTGGGCAGCATCGACACCACGATCATCACAGGTATGCCAGCAGCAAGCCAACGCATCTGCCGATAGAAAAAGTAAAGCGGGTCAAGCGTTACGCTATCGGTTGAAAGACGATTAGCCGTGGCCGGTGAGCCAGCAGCAATTGCAATCAGGCCAACAGCCATTAATATCAGGATAAGCGCCAGTGCTACACGGTCAATCTCCCAGAACCAGATGGCCAATTGTGAACGATCTGACCGACCAAGACGGTTGGAAAAACGGCGCGAAATACCTTCGCTAAAAACCACAGACGGTCGCTTTGTAGCGCTGTCACTCATGTGTGAACCTCCCCTATATTCCGTTCACTCATAATTTTGCGTGTGGCTGCCACAAAGGCATCGCCGCGCGCTTCAAAATCCCGAAACTGGTCAAAAGATGCACAGGCCGGAGAGAGAAGAATAATATCGCCCGGCTGCGCATTGTTAAATGCAGTTTCAACAGCGCTGCACAGCATCTCGCTGCGCACAACGTTTAAGAAGGGTGATAGCAATTTGCCAAATGCCGGTCCGGCCTCGCCAATAAGATATACTGTCTTTACATTGCCGAAATAGGGCGCGCAATCATCCAAAGTGTCAGTTTTGGGCAAGCCGCCAGCAATCCAGTGAATATTATTATATGCAGCCAGAGCAGGCGCAGTGGATGCTGGATTGGTGGCCTTGCTATCATTTACAAAGGTCACACCTTGATGCTGCGCAATCACCTCCATACGGTGCGAAAGACCGCCAAAGGAGCGCAAACCAGTGCTGATTTGGCCTATGCTAAGTCCAAGTTCATGGCAAATGGCGGCGGCAACGCGCGCATTTTCCAGATTATGCGGCCCTTGCAAATTGGGCCATTCGCTTTGCACCAGACCAAAATCATCGCCGGTTTTCACATTTTGCGGTTTCGTACCCACTCCAGACGCACCAGTTTTCAGCGATTGCGCGATATGCTGTGCCTGCGCATCATCTGCGCTGAAAACCGCAACGCCCTTTTGCTGTATCGCAAAAAGCCTTTCCTTCGCCGCGGCATAAAGCGCGAAATCATTATCATAACGGTCAAGATGGTCCGGCGTGATATTCAGTAAGGCCGCGACATCACAGTCAAGACTGTGCGTAAGGTCAATCTGATAGCTGGATAGCTCCAGCACATAAACAGCCGGTCCATTGTCATTGGGCTGCAAAGGCGCCTGCCCCATGATCGGCAGCCCGATATTGCCGCCCATCAGGCTATTAATATTAGCGCTTTGCAAAATATGGTGCACCAATGCTGTTGTCGTGCTTTTGCCATTTGTGCCAGTAATACCCACAATTTTATGCGCCGGCAGATCATCACGCGCCATGGCGAATAGCTCAATATCACCGATGATCGGCACGCCATATTTGGCGGCGACTTGCTTAACCGGATGGCTGTTTATCGGAACACCTGGCGACACAATAATTGCTGCATAGCCGGTTAGGTCAGCCAGCATAATATCTGCGATGGTTATGCCATCGGGCGCAGCCGCCCGCGCGCCCTCACGGCTGTCCCAGGCCATTACCTCAGCGCCGGACGCCAGCAACGCCCGCACGACAGCCATACCCGATCGGGCCAGACCCAAAACGGCATATTTCTTGTCGGCAAAGGCGGCGCTAATAATCATCTGAGTTTCAAAGTCGCCAATCCGGCCAATGCCAGCATCAAAGAGATAATCCAGAAACGGATCACCACAGTGGATTCTGCCCAGCCCTTTTGCTCAAAATGGTGATGTATCGGCGCCATAAGAAAGACACGGCGCCCTGTACGTTTATAAAAGGCGACCTGTATAATGACCGACAGAGCCTCTACAACGAACAGACCGCCCACTATTGCCAACACGATTTCATGATGCGCAGATACCGCAATTGCGCCCAATGCGCCGCCAAGCGCCAGTGAACCGGTATCACCCATAAACACAGCAGCCGGCGGCGCGTTAAACCATAGAAACGCCAGACAGCCGCCAATGATAGCGCCGCAAAATATCGCTAGCTCGCCAACCCCTTCAACATAGGGAATGCCCAAATAACCAGAAAAGACCGTATTGCCGACCAGATAGACGATAATCAGGAAGGTCACGCTGGCAATCACCACCGGCATAGTCGCCAGTCCATCCAACCCGTCAGTCAGGTTTACTGCATTACCAGCGCCCACCATTACAAAGGCGGCAAATGCAAAATATAACAGGCCCAGATCAAAGGCCAGATTGTTAAAGAAAGGCACATAAAGCAAAGTGCCGGTCTTGCTAAGGATCAGCCACGCCGCAAAAAATGCAATGGTAAACTCAAACAACAAACGCACACGGCCAGACACGCCCTTATGGCTGCCAGAGCGTACTTTGTCATAATCGTCCAAAAAGCCAATTGCGCCAAAACCTAGAGTCACAAACAGGCAAGCCCAAACAAACAAATTGCTAAAATCCATCCAGATTAGCAATGATGTGGTCAACGATATCAGGATCATCAGGCCGCCCATAGTGGGGGTGCCGCGCTTGGCCAAATGGCTTTGCGGACCATCCTCGCGGATGGGCTGGCCCTTGCCCTGTCTTATACGCAGCATGTCAATGAAACGCGGACCGATTAACATGCCGATAAACAGCGCAGTGACAATCGCTGCGCCTGAACGAAAACTCAAATAGCGGATGATGTTGAAGACACCTTCAAACTCCATCCATCCCGCTAACCAATATAACATTATGCATCCTCACCGGCGAGCACATCATTTGCGAGCGCTTTAACGACCGACCCCAAACCCAAAGAATTTGACCCTTTAACCAAAATTGCATCGCCCGGGCATAGCACCGAGCGGCACCAGTCAAGGGCCTGTGACGAGCTGGTCACATGCGCGACTTGCCCTTTATACTCAAGGGAATTGCTCAGCCTATCGGCAAGAATTTTCATCTC
>CAZAHS010000009.1:0-21472 GCA_964484855.1 uncultured Sphingomonadaceae bacterium
TAGGTCGCTGGTTCGAACCCAGCAGGGCTCACCACCTTTTCAATAACTTACCAGATATCAATCGGATCGGCTTTTAGCCGTCTCCGGCTGGTGTCCGGTTGAAACGGGCGGCATATATTTGCGATATTCCTAATTAATACGCTCTTAACCTTATTCACTTAGCGTTTTTCAGAGGGAGCGTTATGGGATGCAGACGCAGATATTAGGATTGGTTACACCGTTAATGGCGCTGTTTTTTGCAGTGACATTTGCTGTACTTTGGCGTGTGGGGCGAATGCAGCGCCATGTTCTTGGCTTTGGTATTGCTTTTGCCAATACCAAGCATAATGGACTTAACGACAATATACGCCTCACAGCAAGCTTTGGTGTAGCCACCGCACATGATGGTGAAACCTATCAAAGCCTCTTCGCGCGCTGCGATAAAGCGCTTTACCGCGCCAAATCAAGCGGCAGAGATTGTGTTGAAAATGCAGAGGAAGAGTGTTTGGAACCACAAATGGTCAAACCCAATATGAAGCTGATCGACTTGAAACTGGCCGCCGCCGGTTTTTGATAAACGATGGCTTTGGCAGACACTGCGCAAAAAGAAGAACAGCCAATTCTTTCACATCCAATTGCTATAATTTATGATAGTCATGGTTTGATTATCGCATTGATTTAACCGAAGTTCATGATGAACTGCGTTTTGGCCTAGGCCTTGCTTTCAAGTATAGCAGGTTATTGTCCGACAGGGTGGTATAAGCCGTAATTTATTGGATAAAATAACGCCCTGCTTCGCTTGTGAAATTGATAAATCGATTAAGTCTTGATTATAACCGCGCGCCCGATATGCGCCCATATTGTCTTTGGCCAAATGCACGATTTGGTCAGTCTCAGAGATAAGAAAGGCAAAATCAGTCAAATAGGCTGTGCGGCTAACGCGCTCTTCTTTTCTTATAAAACCCAAGGCAGCAGCCAGGCAAATTAATGCGACCAATATAACGCTCGCGGCAAACATTTTGCGCGTTTGCTCGGCAATAGTACTTTTATCTAAGCGTAATAAAGCGCGCAGCCATCCAAGTGCTTTTCCACCTTTACTGGCAGTTTGGTTAGGTCCAAATTCTGCATTTCCCATCGCGAATATCTCTCATCGCAAAAAATTGGCTGCAGAAGTGCGATTATAGATTAATGTTTATCGCATTGCTGCCGTCTAAAGAAAGTTTACAGTAAAAATGAATAGCTAATAGGCGGTTGAATTTTACATATAAATACTTGGTAATTTGGCCTGAACTTCATTGTGCCACCCCCCAAACCTGCATCAATGGGGTTAATCTATTAGCAAAATGCGCAGATCATTGACATTTGTGCCAGATGGCCCCGTCATCAACAGGCCATCGGCTTTGGCAAATGCGCTATAGCTATTATCAGCATCCAAAAATGCCTGCGCCGCATCTGCTCCGCCCATTTTATCAACCATGCCGGGCCATAAAAATGCACCAGCATTATCTTCCGACCCGTCAATACCATCGCTATCGGCAGCCAGACCGGTTATACCATCAATATCGTTCAGCGCTATTGCACAGGCCAGCAAATAGGCCGTGCAGCGACCGCCGCGTCCGCCTCGATTGCGCACCGTCACGGTTGCCTCCCCGCCGGATATCAGCGCGGCCTTGCGGCCTTCGGCTTTTAAGGCCAATGCCAGCGCGGCATGTTCACGCCCCAGGTCGGCCGCCTCTCCTTCCAGCGCATCGCCCAGCATGATAATCTGATACCCCGCTTCCCGCGCCGCATCACAGGCCGCTGCGCACATATCGGCAGGGCGCGCGCACAAGGCCCAGCCCGTGCGATCCATTTCCTTGTCATCAGGCTTTGGCGTCTCAAGGCTGCCATCACGCAAAGCCGCCTCTATTATGGCCGGAACCTCAATATTATATTCTGATAATATCGCCAAACTATCGGCGCAGCTTGACATATCGGGCAATGTCGGGCCGGAGCCTATCATCGCAGGGTCATCGCCCGGAATATCCGATATCGCAATCATATGGGTTGCCGCTGGCCAAGCCCGCGCTGCCAAATGCCCGCCCTTAATAGCGGAGAGATGCTTGCGCACCACATTCATCTTGCTAATTGGGGCCCCGCTATGCAGCAAAGCCTTTGTTATAATCTGTTTTTCGCTCAGGCTAAGACCCGCTGCCGGACAGGGCATCAGCGCACTGGCCCCGCCAGACATCAGCACCAACAGCAAGTCACCCTCTTGCAGAGCATCAGCCGCTGCCAGCGCCATCTGCGCTGCATCAGCCCCTTGCGCATCAGGTACAGGGTGCGATGCCTCTATAAACTGTATATGCTGCGGTGCAAAACCGGGCAAGCCATAGCCTTTGCGCGTGATGACCAAGCCTTGTGTCCCTGTTGGCAGGCGATCAAGCACAGCCGCTGCCATATGCGCAGCCGCCTTTCCAACGGCCAGTAAATACGTCTTTCCTGACGCTTTGGGCCATTCGGCACTCGCCATCGCATTGTCCGGCAAAGCGGGCGCAAGGGCTTTTAAATAAAGCCCTTCTAAAAAGGCTTTTATTGAGTCGGGTTTTGTTGTTTTATGCACTGCACAATAAAGCACCGATTGCCCCGAAAAGGTCAAGCAGCTTTTTCATCTCCCCATATCCCAGAAGGATAATGCGCCTCCCCATGACCGACCAACCCGTTTTCGATCATTTGCTTCAGCGCCTATCGGCCATGTTGCACATTCTCTATCCCGATCATGACAGTGTTGCGCTGGCACGGCAGGTTATCCAGCGCTTTTGGCCGGAAGGACGCAGCCCCGCCCCGCCCCGCCACAGCAGTGAGAAACCTTTATGGGATGAACGCAATGTGGTGATGATAACCTATGGCAATAGCATATTGGAAGATGGCGAAAAACCGCTGAAAACTCTACATAAATTTCTAAAAAACCATGTCGGCGAAACAATCAGCGCCGTGCATATTCTGCCCTTCTTCCCCTATAGCTCAGATGATGGTTTTGCGGTTATCGACTATTTGCAGGTTGATGAAAATCTGGGCGATTGGGATGATATTGAAACCATTGCTGCAGATTACCGCCTAATGGGTGATCTGGTTATCAATCACGGCTCCAGCAAATCCAAATGGTTTCAGCAATTTTTGTCTGACAAAGCGCCGGGCAAAGACTATTTTTATACCGCCGATCCAGCCAGTGATCTGGGCGATGTGGTTCGTCCTCGCTCCCACCCGCTACTAACGCAATTTCGTACCGCAGCAGGTGACCGCCATGTGTGGAGCACCTTTGGGCCGGACCAGCTTGATTTTGATTTCAGCAATCCAGATGTTCTGCTGGAATTTGTGACGATTATTGCGGATTATATCGCACATGGCGTGCGGATATTCCGGCTCGATGCCGTGGCGTTTTTGTGGAAGAAAATCGGCACACCATCTATCAATCTGGATGAAACGCATGAGGTTATCCGCCTGCTGCGTACCTTGATGGACCATCATGAGGAAGTGCTGGTCATCATTACAGAGACCAATATTCCCAATCATGAAAATCTCACCTATTTTGGCAATCAGAATGAAGCGCATATCATCTATAATTTCTCGCTGCCGCCGCTGCTTGTCCATGCGCTGCTGACCGGCGATACGCTGTATCTTAAACGCCTGACGCGCAGCAATCCGCCAGCGCTAACCGGCTGTACCTATTTCAACTTTACCGCCAGCCATGATGGCATTGGCCTGCGACCCACAGAGGGCGTGCTGCCACAGGGCGAGGTTGACCATATGCTCAGCGCCATTCAGCGCTTTGGCGGCCGCCTCTCCATGCGCCGGGCGCCGGGCGGTATGGAAAAGCCCTATGAGATGAACATCTCTTTCTTTGAGGCCATGCAAGGCACATTGAACGGGCCAGACCAATATCAGATAGAGCGCTTCATGGCCGCTATGTCGGTTATGCTGGCGCTAGAGGGCATCCCCGCCATTTATATTCACAGCCTTTTGGCCACGCCCAATGGCTATGAAGAGGTGAATATGACCGGCCAAAACCGCTCTATCAATCGCCGCCGCCTGCAATATGATGATATTGATGCCAAGCTAAACGACCCCAATACGATAGAGGCACAGGTTTTTGGCCAATTTATCGCGCTGGTCAATATTCGCAAACAGCAAGAGGCGTTCCACCCCAATGCGGTGCAGTTTACGCTGACCCTGCCGGAAGGGCTGTTTGGCATATGGCGGCAAAGCATTGACCGCAAGCAAAGCATTTTTGCCGTGACCAATATGACCAATGGGCCAAGAAATCTGGCGCTGGCGGACATTAATCTTATCAGCGGCGATAATTGGCACGATCTTATCAGCGGCAATGTGCTGAAAGACATAGAGGCCGATATGGAATTGGCGCCCTATCAGACGGTGTGGATTAGCAATGGCAGAGCCGATAGCTAATCGGCATTATCAAGCCGCACTGCCTCGGCAAAGCGCTCGGTAAAGTCAGGAATGGCGCTGCTAATGCGGTTCCAATTGGCCATGAAGGGCGTGTCATGCGGCGATTCAAGGAATATCTCGCCCGCCTTCATGATGTTTTGCGCAAATAGCTCGACCGTGGTTTCCTCTTCATGCCGGTCCAGTTTCAGGCCGTTCATAATCGCGTCGTGGGAAAATGTCTCAATCCGGTCCAGCGCCATGCGGTAATAGGTGGCTTTCAGCGTGCGGAAGGTTTCTTGCGAAAATACCTGACCATCGGTTGCCAGTTTACGAAAAATCGACTTGGTGATGTCGATGCTCATTTTTGATAAGCCTTTATCAGGGTTATCATGCGAGACAGACTGATGCTTATGGTCATAATTGTCCGCAACCTCCACCTGACAGATGGACTGAATGGACTGATTGCGCCAAATCTCTGATAATACGCCGACCTCTAGCCCCCAATCAGAGGGGATGCGGATGTTCTTTACCACTTCGCGGTCCATCGCAAATTCGCCGGCCAACGGATAGCGGAAGCTGTTCAGATAGGTGAGATATTCATTAGGCTCACACACTTTTTCAAGCGCCGCCAGCAATGGCCCAATCAGCAAACGCACAACGCGGCCATTCAGTTTTTCTTCGGTCAGGCGGGCATAATAGCCTTTGGAAAAGACATAAGGGAATGTGGGGTTGCACACCGGATACATTAGCCGCGCCAGCATCGCCCGGTCATAGGTTAAAATATCGCAATCATGCAGGCCAACAACTTGCGCCTCTGTGGCGGCCAGAAAATAACCAAAGCAAAACCAGACATTGCGCCCCTTGCCCGGTTCCGCCGGAGACAGCCCGCGTTCATTCAGCTCCGCATCCAGCGCGGTGAGGCGCGGCCCGCTATTCCACAAAATATGGTGGCGCTGCGGCAAGCGGCTGAAATAGTTTTTGGCATATTCAAATTGCTCTTTATCCGCACGGTCCAGCCCGATGATGATGTCATCAAGATAGGGGACTTCGCAAAGCTGATCGACAATATTTTCCAGCGCTGGCCCTTCCAATTCGGAAAACAGGCTGGGCAGCACCAATGCAATCGGGCTGGCCTTGCCAAATTGCGTAAGCTCTGCCTCAAGCGACTGCGTGGAGCGGTTGGTGAGGTTATGAAGCGTCGAAACAACGCCATTTTGATAAAAATCGGCCATGCAGTCCCCTGATATTAGAGCTACAGACTAATCAGCTTTGCCGCAGGTTGAAACCCAATTCTGATAAAATATTTTGCACCGCAGCAATCCAGCCCTTTGGCCCAGCATAAGGCGCGGTCCGCACGTTTTTCTGTTCTGATAAAATGGTCACACCATCAGGATTAGGCATTATCACGCCATAATCAGCCGCCTCTATCATGCCCAGATCATTGGGGCCATCGCCTAAGGCTATGCAGACAATATGCGCATCACCGCGCACCACGCGCATGGCGGATGCAATTTGGGCAATCGCCATCTTTTTGGTGGCCTTGCCAGTAAGATGGTAAAAGCGCCCGCCGCGTTGCAGCTCTATGCCCGATTGCGCGAGCAGCGCCTGTACCTCAGCCAGTTCATCATCATTGCCGCTCCACAAAAATGGCTCTGTCGCCTCCCGCTGCCCCGCACGCTCGGCATCGGCCAGATCAAGCCCTGTTGCAGCGGCTATTTGCTTAGGTGACATGTTGGCAAAGCCAGATATATGGCCAGCAAGATGCGGCGGCAAAGCGGCAATAGCGGCCAATATCTGCTGATATTCCATGCCCAATATATGGGTGCGCGCATCGCCTTTTGCGCCGCCCAAAAGGCCCGCCCTATCATCAATAACCGAACCATTTTCGGTAACGCCAATGCTGTAATGCAGGGGAATAGTCTCACGCAAAACCGCTAGCTCGCTGCGTGTCTTGCTGGTCACGGGTATGACCTGACCGATATTGCGGGCTTTTAACTGCGCAATCAGGCCGTCCGCAGGGCTTGCACTATAGCTATGATGGTCCAGCAATGTGCCATCAAGATCGGTAAAGATAAGCGGATAATGATTTTGCTGCGCCATATAGCCAAACCCTATAAGATTTAAGCGCGCAAATATAGGTGGTAATAAGGCTGCGGAGCATGATGGATTATCACCATGCCCCGCAGCCCATATATATGTTTAGGGGGATATTAACGCTGCACGCGGCCTGAGCCGTCACCAGACATTAGCTTTTCCACTTCCTCAACGCTCACCCGGTTAAAGTCACCAAGGATTGAGTGTTTCAGACAGCTTGCCGCAACCGCAAATTCCAGACTTTGCTGGCGATCTTCATAGCGGTTAAGGCCCGCAATCAGCGCTGATGCAAAGCTATCGCCGCCGCCAACACGGTCAACAATATCGGTCATTTCAAAATGGCGCGATAATTTAAAACCATTATTACGGTCACGCAAACAGGCCGACCAGCCATTGCGGTCTGCGCTATGACTTTCACGCAGGGTAATCGCGATGAGCGACATATCGGGATAGATTTCCAAAACCTTTTCTGACAGCGCTTCATATTTTTTGGTGTCCAGCTCGCCGGACTCAATATCAACATCAACGCTAATGCCCAGAGACTTTTGGCAATCTTCTTCATTGGCGATGCCGATATCGACATATTTCACCAATTCACTCATCACCTCTGGCGCTGTTTTGCCATATTTCCACAATTTGCCGCGAAAGTTAAAATCGCAAGAAACTGTTACGCCCGCAGCCTTTGCCGCTTTGACACATTCAAGGCTAAGGTCCGCTGCTGATTGGCTCAATGCCGGAGTAATACCGGTAATATGCAGCCATTTTGCGCCATCAAACACGGTATCCCAGTCAAAATCCCCCGGGCCGCATTCGCAGATGGAGGAGCCTGCACGGTCATACACCACTTTGGAAGGACGCTGGTTCGCGCCGGATTCCAGATAGTAAATGCCGACACGGTCGCCGGAGCGGCGCACATGCGCGGTATCCACGCCAAAGCGGCGCAATTCGCCAATCGCGGCTGCACCAATATCATTATCGGGCAGTGCGCTGACAAATCCGGCAGACATGCCATAATTGCTCAGCGCAACAGCGACATTGGCCTCTCCGCCGCCAAAAGTGGCTTCAAAAGTCGGTGACTGAAAAAAGCGCTCATGCCCGGGGGTTTTAAGGCGCAACATGATTTCACCGAACGACAAAAATTCTGCCATAATTATTTCTCCAAAGGTCGAGCTGTTTGGGCAATAGCAACCGCTTCCTGCGCCAATTTAGTGATTGCAGCATAATCGCCAGCGGCAATGGCATCACCCGGCGTTAGCCAGCTTCCGCCGCAGCCTATAACAGATGGCAGCGCAAGAAAATCCTTAAGATTATCGGCCGAAACGCCGCCTGTTGGCATGAATTGCATGTCGCGAAAAACGGAAGAAAACGCTTTCAGCATAGGTACGCCGCCCGCCAATTTGGCAGGGAAGAACTTCACCGTGCGCAGACCCAGAGCATATGCGCGCTGCACTTCGCCCGCCGTCATAGTGCCGGCATAAATGGGCACAGACTGGCTTTGGCAATATTCCGCCACGCCGTCCACCAAACCCGGAGACACCACAAATTGCGCCCCGCGATTGATAACATCACGCGCCTGATCGACCGTTAGCACAGTGCCCGCGCCAACAATCAGGCCATCCGTCTCTTTAACAATGGCCTCCATGCAATCAACCGCTGCATCAGTACGCAGCACCACTTCGATAACGGTCAAACCGCCCTCTTTCAGCGCATTAGCCGTGGCTACGGCTATTTGCGTATCGTCCGCCTGAATAAGCGGCACGACGGGCGCCGCGCGCAAACGCTGTTCCAGCGTTTTACCTTCCTGACTCATTAACTTCCCTTTTTTTTAAGACCCTGACGCCAATATAACGAATCAGGAAAAGAACATGCCGCCGTTAATATCGACATTGGCGCCCGTGATAAAGGACGCTTCATCAGAGGCCAGATAGACCGCTGCATCAGCGGTTTCATGCGCAGCACCCTGACGGCGCAGCGGAGTTGCATTGGCAACATTTTCACGCACAGCATCTTTGGTAAATGTATCGTGAAAAGTGGTGGCAATCATGCCCGGGCACAGCGCATTGCAGCGAATACCTTTGGGGCCAAGCTCTTTGGCCATGCTGCGCGTAAAGGTCATGACAGCCGCTTTTGATGTGGCATATGCCGCTGCGCCAGGGCCACCGCCATCACGGCCAGCTTGCGATGCAAAGTTCACAATGGCCGAACCTTCGGGCATATGCGGCACCACTGCCTGTGTGGTCAGGAATGTTGAGGTAACATTTAACCGCAGCACATAATCCATGAAATCTGCGTCCATATCCGCCAAAGCACGCCGCTCAACCATGCCGCCGGTTACGTTTATCAGCACATGAATGTCATTGCCATATGCCTTGGTCGCCGCTGCAACCAATGCCGTGACATCGTCCGGCTTGGTCATGTCACCTTTAACAGTAATGGCTTCGCCGCCAACAGCTTCTATTTCGGCCAGCGTATCTTTCGCTTGCTGCTCATTGTTAAAATAATTGACGACGACTTTCGCGCCCTCTTTTGCCAGCTTAACGCATACAGCGCGGCCAATATCGCGGCTTCCGCCAGATACGATTGCCACTTTGCCCTGTAATTTGCTCATAATTCGCTCCTAATTTATGTGATGAGATAAAGATAAAATGCTTGAAATATTATGTAATTAGCTGGCTGCGGCCTTTAACGGCTTAATGTCGCTACACAGGAACCAGACAGAGAATACGGAACAGATAGCCAAAGCCGCACCAACCGCAAAAGCGGGCGCATAGCTGTTTACCGTGATAACCGGAATGAGGAAGTTTAGACCGACCACAGCCAGCTTTGCCGCTGTTCCAGCAAAACCGGCCAGACTGCCCACTGATTTTCCGCTGTAAAAATCGCTAGGCAAGGTTTGGATATTGCCAATAGCCGTTTGGAAACCAAACAATATCGCCGCCATTAAGATCACGGCCAGTAATGGCGTGGCGGCCTGAGTGGTCGCTAACAAAAAGACCAGCATAATAAGCCCGCCCAAACCGATAATGGATTTGCGGGTTTGATTGACTGTCCAACCGGCATCAATGCGGTTTTGCGCCAATATACCGCCAAACCATGCGCCCAGCATGGCCCCGATATAAGGTATGGCGCTATAGGCCGCGATCTCTTCAACGCCAAAGCCGAATGTTTCGTTCAGATAAAGCGGCAACCAACCGATGAAAAGCCACCAAATAGGATCAATGAAAAAGGAAGCAAGGATAACGCCCCAGCTTTCCTTGCGGCTTAAAATCTCGATTGAGTCAGGCGCGTAATCCGCGATCTCATTCGTGTCTTTGCTCCGCTGTCCGGTTAGAATAAACTGGCGTTCCTCTTCAGACAGCCATGGGTGGGTTTCAGGGCCGGATTTATAGACCAGCAGCCACGGCACCAGCCACAAAAAGCCAAGCAGGCCAATAGCGATAAAGGTCGCTTGCCACGAGCCCAAAAACACAAAGAGCAGTCCAACAACCGGGCCGGAAATAATGCCGCCTATCGCGGCGCCTGAGTTAAAAATCCCTAGCGCCAATGCACGCTCATTTATCGGGAACCATTCAGAATTGGCCTTGGTCGCGCCGGGCCAATTGCCCGCTTCTGACACACCCAATATACCGCGAAAAATGGCAAAGCTGGTGAGGCCAGTAGATACGGCGTGCAACATTGTCGCCGCTGACCAGACACCAATGGCCAACACAAAACCCATGCGTGTGCCAATCCAATCAAAAATCTTGCCAAATAATGTCTGGCCAAAGGCATAGGCAAAGGTGAAGACATTGAGAATAATCGCATAATCGGTTTTGGTTAGACCAAGATCTTTAGATATTTCAGGCCAGAGAACGCCCAATGATCCGCGATCAATATAGTTGATGACCGTCGCCAACGCGACCAAACCAACAATCCAGAAACGGAATTTGCCCTTCATTATTCATGCCCCCCTAAGGCGAGAATCCTATCTGCATATATTGACGGCACACAGCAGAATTACTGTTACCCTCTTATGCCAGTTTTAGGATTTTCGTATATTTATATGCGCAGCGTAACCTGTCCAACTTACCGTCTCGCCATCAATTACCGCGCTATGTTTTTTGTCTTTTGCCATATCATAAGAGATAGCCAATACAGATTTTGCGCCGGCCAATGTCTCTATCACCAAAATATCCATGCCATTATCTTGCACCAGACGCATTGTCTTAATCTGGCTGTCGCTCAGGCTGGTTTTTTCCGCCGCGCCATCATAACGGCCATGGGCTTCCAAGATGCTGGCAAAAACAGTATCTTTGCCGCCGGAAACGCGCTGGATCACAATGGGCTCTCTGCGCAAATTGAAATTGGGATCATTGGCCCCGCTTTCGGCCAATATTGTCTCGCTGCCCGCTTGCGGTACCCAGCGATAGCTATAAAAACGCCCATCCAAAATCCATGTTAAAAATGCATTATCAGCGCTTTTGGGCGTGCCCTTGGCATCGACCCAGATATGCTGATAGCCGTTTTTCTGGCCCAGCACAGGACGGCCAGCAACATTGGATGCAGTATCAAAACCCACACGCATTATCTGGCCATCATAATGCAGCGGCAAATCATATTGATGCGCCTGCGCAGCGGCTGTGCGCATAACATCCACCACAACAGGATGCTCCAGACCTTTAATATCGATCAGCGCCATGGTGCGGGTAAAGCGTGTATTGTCATAGGCGCCGACCATTTCGGCGCTGCTAATCTGACTGCCGGGCGTATCGCTATAATAGATTTGGCGCGGCGAAATGCTGTCGCCCAGCTTTGTATTGCTATCAAAATGGCTGGTTTCATCAACCACCAAGCTGTTATGCGCAATTGTCTGCTTGGCCCAGCTTGTATTTTCCGGCAGGTAACGCCCGCCCTCTTTCGCCTCAATATTCAGGAAGCGCGCTGCGCCATAATCGGTAATAATTTCGCGGCCATTATCATAATATTGCCAGCTTAACTTATCAAAATGGCCATGACCCATGCCTTGCGAGCTGTTTTTCAGAACCAATGCCTGATGTTTATCACCCATGCCATTGCGGAATATCGCCACCGCACCTTTATTGCCCTCTGGTCCGTCGCTTAACAACTGGGAAGTAAAACGGAAAGGCTTAGCCTTACCCGCTGCCAAATCACGCGCCAGCATCGCGCCATTGTCGCTCAGCACAGTGCGCCCCTGCCGCTGCGCGATATCCAGCAGCGCCGGATCGCGCGTCTGGCCATAAGCAATGGCGACGCCATTATACAGCTCATCGGTTTTCAAACTTTTGTCCTTAATGGCATCATTAAACGGGAAGAAATAGCCATCATAGGTAAGCTGAATGGTGGTGGTCAGCGCTTTCAATAATATACCGTCACGATGTTCAAAAATCTTGCGCGCCGGGTCATTGCGCTCAATCGCATCAGCAAAAACCACAAAAGGCATCAGGGCATAACGCTGATAATATGGCCCTTCGGTATAATAGCCATCGGGAGAAAACAGCAATTCGGTCTGGCGCAAAAAGCCGGTTTTGCCGCTTTTGTCCAAACCTTTAAGCGCGACCTCCACCAGTTCAGGGTCATCCAGTACATAGCCTGTCATCCCAACCCCAGCGGTCGCCCAAGTGGCATGATTATGGATGCGTGAAAATGTCTTGGCCGAGCCCGTAGACAGAAAAGCAGAGGCTTTGCGGAAGACATTATTGTCAATATTTGCGCGGTCCGCGTCGCTTAGACTGCCGCGAATAGCTTCATAACCCTGAATGCTATGCACCAGCCAGACCGCATCATTTAGCACTTGCCAGAATATCCGCCCCGGATTCTGGTTCTTACGCGCCGGATGGTCGGGCAAATTGGGGTACATAGCAGCATAGGCCAGCAATATATCGCGCGCATAATCGGCATATTTTTGCTCGCCGGTTAGTCGATATAGCTGCCCGCCCAAATAAATAGCGCGGTAATTGTCCTTATGCTGCTCATGCGTATAGCCGCCGCCTGGGTCTTTAGGCGTGGGCACAATAACACCCGCTGCCATCATGCCATCAACAAAGCCGCGCGCTCGCTGCATTTCATCAGCAAATAATGGCGCATAGGATGTGCTGTCTTCTGATATTCCGCTTGCTTGAGGTGACGCAGAAAGAGCTGAAGATGCAGCGCTGATGTTCGGTGAAGCAGCATAGCCGCAGCCAGATGCCAATAGCAGCGCAGTCGATGCGGCCAATGTCCGATTCAGATGCGAGAATGTGATTTTAGGCATTAAAATTCTCTCTCTTCGGAACTTGGCGATGCTATAATATTTCCTGTCACGACAGCGCGGTGTTTCCCTTCATAATTCAGCTCTTCCAAAACCGGCTCTGCTGTATCACTAAACACATTATTCTCTATCGCGGTTTGCGGTCTACCAACTGTATGGCGCACGGCCAGAGGGGCCGAATTGGTGAAAGTATTTTTATCAATATCGGCATATTGTACGCCGTGCAGCAACAGCGAAACGCCGCTGGCATTATTGCCGCTGCGCCCGACATTGGTGAAGACCGAGCCGTTAATTGCCACATGCGGACCAAAAGTGCTTTCATCACGCCCGCCGCGATAAATGTTAAAGGCAGCGCTGCCAATATTCGTAAATTGCGAACCTGCAACGGTCACATATTCCGCATTATATTGGCCATAATCCTCTGTTTCAGCGGCAGCGAGCAATATCGAGCCTGTCACATTTTCAAAAAGGCTATTGGTAATGGTCACACGGTCTGCAAAGCTGCTTTTGCCCAGATTGATGACATGGAAGGCCTTGTTCACATCTAAATTGCGGACAGTGACCCTATCCATCTCAATTAAGAAGTTGGATTGAATGGGGTAGATGGTCGTGCGGATAACAGCATTGCCAACGGAATCCGGAGCCAGTTCGCCATCAATAATAATATTTTTCAGCGATAAATTGCCGCCTTCGCGTATCTCAATCAGCGAAGGCCGACCAAATTTGATGACAGCCTGCTTGACGCCCGGCTCAAAAGGCCCGGTTTCGATTGTTATGGTTTTATCCAGCGCAAGCGTCTTGCTGAGGATATATTCGCCCGGCGATAGCAGCAGAGTGTCGCCTTCTTTAGCAGATGCAAAAGCCTTATTCAGAGTATCTTCACCAGGCGACACTGCAATAATTTCGCCCTTGCCAAAAACATTGCCTGCTTGGGGTTTAGCATACCATGATGCGCCCGTTTGATCGGCTGTTACAGGTTTCAAATCCCGCGAAACGCCGCCTTCCACGCCTACCGGATAGAGCAAGCCATTTGCTGCTCGCTTAAACTTTATCTCAGCAGATTTAATACCAGTTAGCGCCTTATCCGCGCCGCCATTGGCCAGATAATTTTGGGCAAAATCTATGCCGGAAATATCATCTTGCACAGCGATGAAATCATCTGTGTTGGTGCCGGTCAATATATTGCCGGTAAAGCGGCTATTCACAGGCGGTGCGGAGCGCTCTGAATCCGCGCCTGCATTAAAGGTTACGCGGCGGCTATTGATAACGCTGTTATTTTCCACCACGGCATTATCAACCTGCACATAGCGGTTAATCGGTGAATTGGGTACGCCGTTCATAACCGTCAGTGCGCTGGCAAAGCCGGTACCCATCAAGCCTTCCATATAATTATTGCGCACGGTTTGGTTTTCATTAATCACCCGAATGCCGCCGCTATGATCCTTACCATTGCCGAAAAATATGTTATTTTCCACCAATGTATCATTGCCATGGCGCAGGGTTAATGTGCCGCTGGATTGGTAAAATACATTACCGCGAAAAATATTACCGCCCGATTTGGAAGAGATGATCTCCACCTCGCCATCACAACGGTCAAAATAGTTGTTTTCCACTAATGTATAGGAATTTGCTGCCGAGTATTTGCTGGTGCCAATGCGCAACGTCTCGCCGCCATTAGACCCCAATACAGGGCGCGGACCGAAATAGACATGGTCAATACGGTGGTAATTTTCCTGACTATCCGTGCTGGTAAGCCGCACCGCCAAAGTCACACCCTTATTGGTTTTGCCCGACAGATGGTTATGGTCAAACCGATTATTTTTGCCATAAATCCCAACCCAATAATCGCTTTCAAAACGGTCCGGCTTGCTAAAACCATCAATTACCGTTTCGGTAACTCGGCTGTTAAACGACAGCACATTTTTGGATATGCGGAAAGAAATAACTTCATTTGTCGGGCTAAAACCGTTTGTGAACACCAGCCCGGTAACCAACATATATTGACCACCAATGCGCAAATTGGACTGACCAGTGATAATAACCTTGCCAGCAGTTTCTGATTTTAGGGTAATTGGCTTGTCTTTTGTGCCTTGGCCAGAAAATTTAATCTCAAAATCTTGCCATTCGCCATTAGCAAGGGTGATGACATCACCCGCCACAACCTTTTTTTCCGCTGCAAAATATTCGGCCTGTGTCGTAACAAAATAATTTTTTGCAACGGCCGGCGACGCCATAAAAAGGCAAGCCCATAAGAGCATCAAAAAGCGCAATAGCCATCCCCAAAAATATCGTTATATTTTATTTGTCGATCAAATTATTGATTGCATACCAATTGTCAACGCCAAAATTACATACCAATTGAAAATGAATCGCCTTGCAGATGCGGATTTTTATTCGGCGCCCTGCCCAAAAAGATGGTGCTATAAAAGATTAGTTGACGTGCGTTGCGTTATTAAGAAAGCGCAATCTGCTCTCTTCGGCGCGCTGCTGCACTTCCAGCATGGCCTCTTTTTCAGATGCATCGAGCATCGAACCTATAAGGCGCAGAAAATGTTCACGCATTGCGCGGCGCGCAGCTTCAGGATTGCGCGCTTGCAATGCCTGCAAAATCTCCAAATGCTCTTTTGCGCGCTTAGTGGCATCCTCATCACATACCGCATTATAGCTATGTTTCACCTTTGGCAGTTCTTCGCGCATACGCCAAAGCGATTCAATAGTGAAAACTATCGCCTTATTGCCCGATGCGCGCGCTATAGTGGCGTGGAATTCGCGGTCTGCGGCTAGCGAGACGTCATCTGTATTGGAACCCATTTCCTCAACAAGCCGCTCAAGCTCCGCCAAAGTTTCGTCAGAGATTACCTTGGCGGCCAATGCGGCTGCCTCACCCTCAATCATAGACCGCGCCTCGGTCAGTTCAAAAGCGCTAACGTCAGGCAAAGCATTTGCAGAGCTAGGCTGTTTTTCACAAACATAGATACCGGAACCTGTCCGTATATCCACCTTACCTATAGCTTGTAATGCTATAGCAGCCTCACGAATGGTAACGCGGCTAACATTAAAGCGCTCTGCCAGCTCCCTCTCACCGGGCAATCTTGAACCAGGAGGAAAAACGCCCTCTGTTATAAGTTCGCTAATTTGCTCGGCAATATTCTGAAAGAGTCTTTGTTTGCTCACTATGTTATCATTCCTAGATTATATCAAAGCTTACAGGGCCTTTTTCGTTTGAACGCAATGCACCTTGAAGAACATAATTGCCTGATGACAATCAATTGCCTCCATTATCATAACGACAAGCAGAGTCAAAAAAATCAAATAAGAGATCAAGATATTGACGCAGAACGCAATTCCTATGCCACGCCGCAACATTCCATTCTATTAAAATTTGAATCAGACGCTGACAAAGACGCGCAACCCAGACATATTTCATGCACTAATATTTCTATATGCCGCGCTAAATTGGCGACGCGGTTCGTCTAATTGGTGCTGCATGTTGTATATTAGTGATTTTGCAGGGTGATTTGGTTATGACCTGCCATATGACCACGCACGCTACGGATCTTGACGAATATCAAAAACATATCCGCCAGCTTGAACGTAAGCTGCGCCGCAGTAATTCAGCGCGGCGAGAAGCAGAGGACTTGCTGCATTCCAAAAGCCGCGAGCTGGCCGCCGCGCGGCAAGACTTAGCCGAAATTGAAGAGCGAACAATGGTCCGGCTTGAGCGTGAAAAGCAGACATTGATACGCGCCCAATATCTGGCTCAAGTCGCTATATTTCAATATGATAGCGATGGCTTAATCGTAAGTTCAAACAATTTGAAAGAGGTGCTGGGCGCGGCAAAAGATATTGTCAGCATAAAACAGCTTATTGATATGCTGCATCCTTTAGAGACAATGCCGGTAGAGGCTGTTTTAAAACATGTTCAGTCCGGTAGTTATGTTGATGACCAGACAATGCGTGATACCAGATTTCTGGACCATTATGGGGAAACGCGCTGGCTGCGCTGGAATATAAGCCAGAATATGGAAAAGTCTGGCCCGGGAGAAGAAGCTAAAGTTATGACCTTTGGTGCTGTGCGCAATATTACGCAGGAGCGCCAGATTGAGCGGCGGGAAAAAGCATTACGGATCATTAGCGACCGACGGCTTGCCCAATCAGAAAAGCTATCCAAAGCCCTGCATGAAAAAAGTTCGCAGCTAAGCGAGCGGATTTCTGAATTAGAGGCCTTGGGGATCGAGCTGAATACCGCGCGCAGCGAAGCCGATGAAGCCAATAAGAGCAAATCGCGCTTTTTGGCCATGATGAGCCATGATATCCGTACACCGCTCAATGCCATAATGGCAATTTTCGAACTGTTAAATGCATCAACCAGCGACCCAAAACAATTGGAGCTGCTGCGCACAGCATCAGAAAGCGGCGAACAATTGCTGTTTCTGCTGGCCGATATCATTTTATATGCACGCAATGACGGGTGGCAGGTTAAGCCTGACATTAAGGCTTTCCGGATCCAGCCTTTTCTAGAAAATGCTGTCAATAGTTGGCGGCAATTGGCGCGTAAAAAATCACTGCCCATCCAATTGGTATTAGCAGCCGATTTGCCAGAGGTTATCGAAACCGACCCTGTAAGACTGCGCCAAGTGATCGATAATTTTCTCAGCAATGCAATCAAATATTCTGAAGATGGCACAATCAGTCTGAATGCAGAGATTAAATGGGGTGAGGAGCGGCCCCGCTTCCAATTGTCTGTCTATGATGAAGGTACCGGAATAGCAGAAGAAAAGCGCGGCCGGATATTTCAGGATTTTGATCGCGGCGGCATTCATAACGTAAATGATATTGAAGGGTCGGGTCTGGGCCTTGGTATCTGCCAAAGAGTTACAGAGGCGCTGGGCGGTACCATAGGCGTAGAACCCAATGTGCCGCATGGCAGTGTATTCTGGATAGATTATCCCGTTAATATAGGTGATGTTAGCCAGCTTATAGAGCATTCCGGTGCTGATCTTGCGACACAGCAATATTTTGATAGGCAATATGATCTGGCAATATTGGTAGCAGAAGATGTTAAGGCCAATCAGTTGGTGATCGGCAATATGCTGGCCAATTTTGGAGTGCGTTATGACTTTGCCGATGATGGTGAAGCGGCTGTCAAAAAGTCGGTTAAAGGCCAATATGATGCCATATTCATGGACATCTCTATGCCAAAATTGAACGGCATGGAGGCAACCAAAGCCATTATTGACGCTATGGGCCAAAACGCGCCGATGATATTTGCAGTCACCGCATTTTCATCACCTGATGAGCGCGATGCCATTATTGCTAGCGGTATGGACGGCATTGTTACAAAGCCTATTTCTGCCCGTGCCATAGAGGCGGTATTGCGCCAGATTGACAGCCATGGAAATATTATGGCGCCGCTCAACGTTGTCAAAACCAACCAAACCACGATTGAGGACAATTTGCCGATACCCGATTTTGAAAAAGTTGGCGTAATTGAAACATCGCGGCTGGATGACATGTTTGGCGGCATGGATAAGGAATTGCAATCGCGGCTACTGACCGCAATTGAAAGTGATTTACAAAATTACTTTGCGCAATTTGAAGATGGCATCGCCAAAGCAGACAAAGACAATATTGCCAAAACACATCATGCACTAAAAGGTTTATGCTCTGGATTTGGTGCGCATGCCTTGCTGGCCAAACTGGAAGCTATTCGCGAAAATCCGCAATCGAGCACCAGCGCAAAACTGGCAGAAGCAAGGGAGAGCCTGCAATTTACAGTGCAGGCTCTCCACCAGTTTTTGCTACGCTAACGCCGCCGGCATGCCTATTTTTATGATAAGATTAATAAGCGCCGCGTCCGCTAATCACAGCCGGCACTGTTTTCACCATTAGGGAAATATCCAGCAGCGGCGAACGGCGGTTAAGATATTCAATATCCATCGCCACTTGTTCATCAAACGGAATATCTGGGTGTTGCGGCGCTTAGCCTTTCATGCTTTGAAGTTATTCGCGTGCTTGCCAATATTGGCGGTGGCCAGAAGATTATTGCCGCAACTGACGAGCAGTTAGAAGCGACCTGCAATAGCAGTCATTTGATCTTTTGGATCTGGCTGCCACTGGTTGCCGCTGTACAAATAATAGTCGCGCTTATTCTATGGTTTGGCTTTGGCCAGCTTTTGGCGGGTCAGATGCTGATGGCATTATCCGCAGTCTATTTCTTCATGCCGGGCGGACTTGTGCAATGTTTCCGCCTGATGCGAGAGAAGAAGCTGAAAACAACTGCACATATCGGCGCGCAGCAAACCATTGCTGACCATATTTTAACGGCTCTTTTGTTGCTGATCTGGCCAAGCCCATGGGCCATTGTTCTGCCCAAATTATTAACCGCGCCTTTATGGCTGATCTGGATGCGCAAGGCGTATAATTGGCAGCGTTTGCCAGCGGCTGGCAATGTCGCGATGCGCCCATTATTGGGTTTCAGCATTAAAGTATTGGCAAGCGACCTGTTGCTCGCGGCGCGCAGCCATTGCGATAAGCTTATCATCGGCGCAGCCTTTGGCATGGGCGCTTTGGGTACTTATTATTTCGCCTTTAATGCGGGTATTAGCATCATGGGGTCATTGATCGCAGCATTTGGCACCGTGCTCTACCCGCATCTATGCTCAGCACAGGCCGGTGCGCAGCGGGTTCAAACCTTTAAGCGCTATGCCGGGCTTGGCGCGGCAGCCTTTGCTTTAATGCTTACAGTGCAAATCGTACTGCCCCCCATTTATGTGCCGCTGGTTTTTGGCCAAAAATGGACCATGGCCATTCCGCTGATTATGATCTTGGCCTTGGCCGCCATCCCGACCTTTATCGCCACGATGATAATGGTCTGGACACGCAGTGCGGGCCGTCCAGGATTTGATCTGGCGCTCTCTGCAATCAGCAGCATAGCCGCCTTAGCCGCTTTATATTTGGGCAGTGCATTCTCGCTTGAAACAGCGGCTGCATCATGGGTCTCAGCGCTCGCCATCATCACCATACTAGCCGGTATCATTCTCATATTTCGCGGGCTTGGCCAATGCTTTCAACATTTAATGAGCTGCCTGCACCAGAGCCAGGCAGGATCATTGTAAACTTGCTGCGATATTGCGGCGGGGTGACTGCAAGATAAATTGCAGTCAATATCCAGATTAGAGCAACCCAGCCGCCCGCAACAACAAAGTAACGGCGGTGGAGGCGCAGAAACGGCCCGCGATTGCGCCAAGCTTGCCACAATTTGCGGTGAATGCCCGGTTCTTCAACCGGCGGATTGATATTGGTATCACCAGACATGATTAATCAAGATTGTTGAAGAAGAGGAAAGGCGTCGCGGTTTCACCAATCACGCTGACCACATCACGCAAATTCATTGCCATGCTGTCATAACAGGCAATGGAATCGCCCGGCATCAAATAGGGGTCGCGCCCATCACGATTAGCTTCGCGCACCAAACCTTCAATAGAGCGGGAAATAACAACAGATTTGCCGTTAATCGGATTGCGCGAGAACAACACAACCTGACGCCCCGCATTCATGGCAGACCCGCCAACACAATTTGCCGAATGCATGCCCTGTGACAAACGGCTGCCATAGGGCAGGCTGGTCGCATGCGCGCCAATAGCAGAGCCGGCATTATGATTTGCTGGCCGGGTCAGGTTGGACAGGTAAACACGAATACCGGGTGCAGTCACTGATGAGGGCTTAACCAGCCCCTCCTGCAAATATTGCTTTGCAAGGCGGTGATCGTCGGGCGTCTGGGTAAAGGCATAATAGCTGCCAATCTGATTGCGCGGTGTGGGCATGGTCGCACATCCACTCAGCATTGCCGCGATAAGGCTGGTCGTAATAATTTTCCGCATGGTCCAAATCCATTTTGCTTGGTTATATTTGATTTTGGACCTGTCACTGCAATCGGTGTGGCAAATTGCAATTTGCACGGTTTGTTACGATGTATCGGGCTATTCAGCATCTAAAAATGCAAAAGTTTGCAATTTGCAAAGACGTTTATTGCATGATGCAATGAAATGATTCGCAAAATGCGATAGCTCAATAACAAATCAAGATGAAAATTGCTGTTTTGCGTAATGCAAAGATTGGCACAGCTTTTGCTACACTGGCAGTAACATAAATATAAAAGGACCAGACAATATGAAAGGCGTAGTATTTACAGAGTTGGTACGCTTCATGGAAGAAGCCCAATCAGCCGACTTTGCGGACTCCGTGCTGGAAGGTGCTGCTTTGCCCAATGATGGCGCATTTACAAGTGTGGGCAATTATCCTTCAGAATATGCACTGAAAATGGTGGGCGAAGCATCGCGTCAGTCCGGCATTGATGCGGCTGAGCTGTGCCGATTATTTGGCAAGCAATTATATGGCCGGTTCTTCATACTCTACCCGCATATTATGGAAGAATATCGTAATGCAGAAGATTTGCTGAGCCATGTGGGCAGTCATATCCATGCCGAAGTGTGCACCCTTTATCCAGATGCAAAGCCGCCCAAGGTTGAGACAAATGCCGGCGAAAACGGCATGGAAGTGCATTATAGCTCTCACCGGCCAATGGCGGCCATCGCTCTGGGCCTAGTCCAGGGCTGTATGGAACATTTTGATGACAAACGCGCACTGGATTGGGACTTTGGCGCAGATAACAAAACAGCAACATTTGTAATTACCGGAGAGCGCAGTGCATAATGCGAAAATCCT
>CAZAHS010000010.1:0-20970 GCA_964484855.1 uncultured Sphingomonadaceae bacterium
CTTCATCACGATATTCCGGCATATGCCGGGCCTCAAACCCCCGCCAACTATCGGGTTGCCAATTATTCACTTGATATTCCTTCAATCATTTTTGTTTCAAAAACGCTTTTATTTAACGCGGTAATCTACACTATGAATTTACCAAATGCTACAATCGATAGCATATGATGCTTTACACAATTTTTCTCTCAAATATTTGTGATTTGCGGTTAATCGCTGCCTCCTGCTTCAGGCAGAATATGCCAGCGAAATACATTGTCTGTCGCAAGATATTTTTGTGCCAAAGCCTGCACTTCGACAGGAGTTATCTGGGTATAATCGCTTAGCAATGTGCGCACGGCCAAAATGCGGCGCGGGTCGCGTGTTGCCCCTTCAAGCTGCCATATCCAGAATGTGTTGCCCGTTGCTGCGCGCCGGATTTGTTGGCCCAGAGGAACGACCGCTCTGTTCAATTCATCCTGCGAAATAGGTGTTGCGACAAGATCCTTGGCAATGCTTTGCGCCGTTTGCTCAAAAACGGGAATGGCAGATGGCGCCAACTGGCTGATCGCGCCTATATAACCGCCAGTGGAATAGCTTTTGGGCCATGAACTATAGACTTGCGGTGCATAGCTGGCCCCTTCTTTTTCGCGCAATTGCTCAAATAGGCGATTGTTAAAAATATTTGCCAATATCTCTAGCCTGCGCGATTCTGTAATGCCCTCTACATCCGGTCCGCCTTCAGCCCCAACCCCGCCCGAAGTCGGCCATGCCAGCAGGGCAGCAGCTTGCTCTTTATCTCCGCGGTGAAGAGTAATTATGGCGTCTTCATCAGGGGCAGAAACCGGCAACCCCAATGCGCCATTATTAGGCACATTTAAGGCGGCGGCGCGCGGCGGTAATGCGCCGATTGTTTCAGACAGATATTGAATAGCAAGGTCACTATCAAAATCACCGAACATCAAAACCTCAACCGGTCCTTCTTTCAGCAATGGTTCCCATGTCTTGCGGAAACTTTCCGCATCAAGACGATCAATATCTTTAGGGTCAGGGGTTTTGTAACGCGGATCACGGCCGCGCACTATCCACCCCAAATCGCGATCGATCAGGGTTGCAGGCGAACTGGTATAGCTTTGATAACTCAGTTTTGCACCCGCCTTTGCGCGCACAACAGGGGCTTTATCCCAGCCCGGCTCCAGCAATTTTGCAGCAAATAGCCGCAATTGATCGCGCAAATCCTCTGCGCGTGTATCAGCGTTAAATTCAAACGCATCATCATCTATTGCAAAGCCAAAACCGATGCGCCGCCCCGTAGTAAGCTGGTCAATACCCTCTTGGCGAATATCGCCAATGCCGCTGCTGACGAGCGCGGCATCGCCTGACCATAATAGGCTGGGCGCATTATTGGGCAGCGCCTGATAGCCATTACCAAAACGCACCTTTAAATTGATTTTGTTCACTTCTGCATCATTGGGATAGAGCAGCACTCTGGTGCCATTGGCAAAGGTAACGGCCTCCATCTCTAAAAGGCCAATCTTTTTCCTGCTAATGACGGTCCCCAGGCTTTTAGGGGCTGGCAGATCATCAAAAGTAACATTGGCGCGCCGCTCACTATTGCCATTATCCTTAATCGGTGATGTCAGTGCCGACGCCAATTGTGTTTCGCTTACCACTCCGGCTTGTGGTGCGATTAACAACGCCCTGTTTGCCGTACCTGTAAAAAGCGCATCGACACGGCGGCGCAAAAATTCAGGGGTTAATTTGCTGCGCATAGAATTAAAAACATCCAGCGCTGTTTGCGGCGTAGCTGTGGCTTCGCGTATATCAACGGCATTGATGATATTATCCGCCTGAGTAGTTGCCGCTTCCGTCTCATATGTTTCGACGCCAATTTTCAGCGCAGCATCAAATTCTGATACCTCCCGTGCAATATCATCTTCAGAAAAAGGCGTATTGCGCGCTTTATCTATAACAGAGCGAACATCATTTAGCGCCGCCTCCCAATCATCGCCTATGGGTATGACAGAGATGAATGTGCCATCAATGGAGCGGCTGACATCGTCTTGCGTGACCGAAGCCTGCAAATAGCTGCCACCAGCGCGGGCACGGCGTTCTAACTCGCGGTTGATAATTTGCAGGGCCAGCAAATCCGCCAATAACCCCTCATTATAAGCGATCGTATCATTCACGTAATTCCACGGGCGAATAACGGCCTGATTTATAACAAATGGCAAAGTAGGCTCTACCAATATGCTGGCGCTCGGCTTTGTAGGTGAAGGTTTGCCAAAATCAGGATGGTCAGGCGTCGGGCCTTTTACATTCCAGTCATCGAAATATTTGGTCAACAATTCTTCAAAAATTGCAGGGTCCGCATCGCCGGCTATCACAATGACAGTGTTTTCAGGGCGATACCAACGCGAATGAAAGGCGCGTACGGTTTTTATAGTCGCGCCGTTCAGCGTTTCTATTGTGCCAATTGGCGAGCGATTTTCATAACGCTGACCGGCGAAGAACAATTCACGCGTTGCATCGGCAATACGCGCCTGCGTTCCTGAACGGTCGCGCAATTCAGAAAGTACGACAGGCCGCTCTGCATCCAACCCCTTTTTTGACAGCGACGGCTCACGGATCATGCCAGAGAGAATTTTCATACTCTCATCCAGCGTTTCCGGGCTGGCACTAGGAATATCCAGCTTATAAACCGTGTGTGTCGGCGTCGTTTCGGCATTGCTATCACTGCCAAATGTTATGCCAAAGCGCTGCCAGATGCGGATTGCCTCGCCATCCGGCACATATTTGGACCCGCGAAAGGTTAAATGCTCCAAAAGATGGGCAAAACCCTGCTCATTATCGCGTTCCATCAATGAACCCGCATCAACACGGATACGAATGGTTACCTGACCTGGAGGAACACCATTTTTACGCACAGCATAGCGCACACGGTTTTTTAACTCGCCAAAGGTCCATGCCGGATCAACGGGAATATCACTATTCTGGTAAAGCCAGGGCAGTTGGCTGTTATCGACATCTTCAGGCGGCGGCAGCGGGTTTTCACGTTGCGCAGACGCTGGCGCAACAAGCAATAATGCCGCGCTGATGCATGAAATGGGAAGGGCTTTGGTCCAGGAAACTAATGTCATCACTAACATATATGCAGGCCCTTCCTTACTGGCCAGTGAATAATGACAGGCCAATTTTCCAATGCTTGAAGTCCTTCACAAAATATCCCACATATAAGCCATGTTTATAGAGACAGAAAAAACGCCAAACCCCGCGACCCGCAAATTCTCGCCCGGTCGCATTATTATGCCAAATGGAACACGCGATTTTGCATCCCATGAGGACGCAGAAGCCTCTCCCCTTGCCGAAGCATTGTTCAATCTTGGCGATGTGACAGGCGTGTTTTTCGGTTCGGACTTTGTTTCCGTAACAGCCGCGCCAGGCGTTGACTGGACGCATTTGCAGCCGGATATATTATCCGTATTGCTTGACCATTTTTCCGCAGATATGCCTTTGTTCAAAGGCGGCGATGCAGCAGATATTGCTGTTCCGGCCGATGATGAAACTTTTCCGGAAAATCCGGAAGACGCAGATATCGTTGCGCAAATTCGTGAACTGATTGATACGCGGGTCCGCCCTGCAGTGGCCAGTGATGGCGGCGATATTGTCTATCGCGGCTTTGATAAGGGCATTGTTTTCCTCTCAATGCAGGGGGCCTGTGCTGGCTGCCCATCATCATCGGCAACGCTCAAACATGGCATTGAATCGCTGCTCAAACATTATGTGCCGGAAGTCAGCGAAGTTCGCGCCGCATAGCCGCATTTTAGCCCAACAACACCAACATATATGCGCGGCGACACATTGCCCTGCCATGCGCACCAAATTAAGCCAAATTAAGGATCGCCGTCATGAACACCCCTTTGCCAGATAGCGCTTTAGACCAGCTTTTTTACGAAGCCAGAACCTATAATGGCTATCTGGACAAACCGGTTTCCAACGAACAATTGCATGCCATTTGGGATTTGATGAAGATGGGGCCGACATCGGCCAATATGCTGCCCGCGCGCATGGTCTGGTGCACCAGTGATGTTGCCAAAAAGCGACTCGCAGCGCATGCTATGGACAGCAATGCGGAGAAAATCCTTGCCGCGCCCGTCACCGTCATCATCGCGATGGATTATGAATTTCATGAACATCTGCCAGAGCTCTTTCCCCATGCCGATGCGAAAAGCTGGTTTGAGGGTGATTTAGAAGGACGAAAAACTGCGGCAATGCGCAACAGTTCGCTGCAGGGTGCCTATTTCATCATGGCTGCCCGCGCTATTGGCCTTGATACAGGTGCCATGTCCGGCTTTGATGGCGCAGCGGTCGATAAAGAATTTTTCAGCGATACGCCCAATATAAAATCTAATTTCATCAGCACATTGGGTTATGGCGATCCATCAACAATATATGAACGCAGCCCGCGCCCCGGCTTTGACCGTTTCAATACAATAGTCTAACGGCACAATATTACTGTCCTAAGGATCGAATGTGCCGCGAATATTGGTAATTGATACCGCAACACCGGCATGCTCTGCCGCCTTGTTTGAAGATGGGCAAATGCTTGGCGGTAATTTTCGCCTATTGGGCCGCGGTCATGCAGAACATATTGTTGGCATGATTGCCGCACTGCCTAACAATGGAAAAGCAAGTAGCATCTACGTCAATTGCGGCCCGGGCAGCTTTACCGGAATTCGTGTTGGCTTGGCGGCGGCAAAGGCTCTAAGCATGGCCTGGAATGCGCGAATATCGGGCTATAATTGCTTGCAATTAAGCGCGATAATGATTGCCGAGCAACTGAACATGAACAATTTAAGCGTAAACGGCGAACACGCTGACAATGAAGCTGCGAAAATCTTTATCGCCAATATAGCAGGGCATGGGGAGTTATTTGGCCAGCTATTTGATGCAAGCGGCGCCGCCTTATCAGATTTAAAAACATTGCCGCCAGAGACAATGGCGCAGCACATTGATACAGATATAATAGCGGGAACAGGCATGGAGCTCTTGCCCAAGGCTAATAATCATATGTTGCACCCTGATGCCCGGGCCTTTCCTGCACAACAGATTGAAAAAATAGCGCTCTTAGATGCTAAACCTATTTATGGCCGTGCACCGGATGCAGTCCCCGTTGCGAAAAAGACCAGCATATAAATATGGAACAGTCCAGCAACCAGCGTGAATATGGCAAAACCCATATTCCTTTTATTTCCTTCAATCACATTTCTACTAGCAGTTTTTCCAGCTATATTGACGATGTTATGATGGTAATGGATTTATCATTTGAATCTCAATATGGAGAGGCGTGGAATATACAGCAACTAAAGTCCATGTTGAATATGCCATATATTGATTTGTTGATGGCTTATGATGAAAATCAGCAAGCCATAGGCTTTGCTATCATAAGAACAATTGCCGAAGAGGCAGAAATAATGTTGATCGCTATTACCCCTGAATTTCAAAGGAAATCTGTTGGTAGCAAAATGTTGGAGCAAATTATATCCACATGTAGAAAAGGCGGAGTTAAACAGGTTTTTCTTGAAGTAAGGTCTAATAATGGAGCTTTAGATTTTTACCGGAAATACGGGTTTTCTCAGATTGGCTGCCGCGAAAATTACTATAAAGGTAGTGAAAATAATCATTACGATGCACTAACATTGCTCAAAACTTTGCAGTTAAAACCTTAATAGCCATTGCATATTTCATATCGCCTGTTTATTCGAGCATTTAGCAAATATGCTAAAAAAACTAAGTCCATAAAAATGGAGTAGGTCGCTATGAGTACCGAAACCGAAATATTAAATGAAACACTAATTACGCTAACGTCCGATATCGTTGCCGCGCATGTTAGTAATAATAGCGTTGCTGTATCAGACCTTCCGGTTTTGATCAGTAATGTACATGGTGCATTGCACACTTTGGCTAATGAAACAGCCAATGCCAATGAAGAAGAAGTCCGTCCTGAGCCTGCTGTATCTGTTCGCGCTTCGATCAAGCCGGACTATATTGTCTGCCTAGAAGACGGTAAAAAGCTGAAAATGCTAAAGCGGCATTTGATGACCCATTATGGCATGACGCCTGAGGATTATCGCCGTCGGTGGGATTTGCCATCAGATTATCCAATGGTTGCACCCAATTATGCCGAACGCCGCCGTGAATTGGCTAAGAAAATTGGCTTAGGCCGTAAGCCAGGTTCTGGCCGCAAAAAGAAGTAAGCATCATGCCCTAATGCATAATGTTTTGAAAACTGACAAAGACCGGCACGGTGCAAATCTGTCGCCGGTCTTTTTATGCATTGCCATAGCGCCTGACCCAATATTCATAGCCGAAAAATCAATAATATCATGGATAGCCTCGGCAATATGCTTGACCATCCCTATATATAGGGGGCAAAGACTTATAATAGCGTAGGAGCATGACATAACAGGGCCTAAGTTATGAGACAGAAAATTGATCTTGAAGCCTTATGCCAAGAGCGTGGCCTGCGGATTACCGACCAGCGTAAAGTTATCGCCAAAGTCTTATCCGACAGCGATGACCATCCCGATGTTGAAAAAGTGCATGAACGTGCATCCGCTATAGATTCCGGCATTTCCATAGCAACAGTTTACCGAACAGTGCGGTTGTTTGAAGAGGCCGGCATATTAGACCGTCATGATTTTGGTGATGGCAGGGCGCGTTATGAAGCTGCCCCTGAAGCGCATCACGACCATTTAATTGATGTTGAAACGGGTAAGGTTCTGGAATTTGTTGATCCTGAACTGGAAGCCTTGCAAAAACAGATTGCGGAGAAACTCGGCTATCGTTTGGTTGACCACCGCATGGAATTATACGGCGTAGCCATTGACCGAAAAGATTGACCCCACCGAGCGCGGGCGCAAAAGCGGTGATGAGGCGCAAGACTATTCCGGTTCTGCCCATATAAAAGATATTCGTTTGCCGCCGGTTGAGCGTCCATGGGATGCACGGCCCATGGTCTATGAACAATGGAAAGGCGCCACTCCGCTAGGTTATGTGCGCTTTGCCTTGCGCTGTCTCACCATGATTACGGCGCTTATCATCTGTGTGCCGCTATATTGTCTTTGGCGCATTTTGCGGCTATCAAACCCATGGCCGCGCCTATTTTTGAAAAGCTGCGGCTTTGCTTGCGGCGCACGGGTAAAGGTAAAAGGCACGCCCATTAAGCGCGATGTTTTCTTCGCAGCCAATCATCTATCGTGGATTGATATTCCGATTATTGGCGGCTGTAATGGCAGTGCATTTGTGGCGCAGGATGGTATTGCAAGCTGGCCGTTTATTGGCTGGCTGTGCAAGCTCAACAATACTGTTTTTGTCTCCCGCGCTGACCGGATGGGCATTGCCAAGCAAATTAACCAACTGCGCGATGCTTTGGAAGAAACATGGTCGATCACCATTTTCCCCGAAGGCACCACAACCAATGGTCAGCTTTTGCTGCCCTTTAAGGCGCCCTTGCTGGCCGTTTTGGAACCACCACCAGCAGGTATAATGGTGCAGCCTATTTTTCTTGATTTTGGTAAGGCTGCGGCAGATATTGCGTGGATTGGCGATGAGGATGCGCCCGATAATGCATGGCGGGTTTTAACGCGGCCGGGCAATTTTGACGTTGATCTGCACTTTTTGGAGCCTTTTGACCCGCGCGATTATAAGGGCCGCAAGGAAATAGCCGCCGAAGCCCGTCGCCGCATCGCTGCTGCGCTTTCAGCTTCCCTGGGCGGCAAGCCAATTGTATAGGCCTGCATTATGACTGCTGATTCACAAACCAAAATACGGCAACACCCATTGCGAAATGCCGATGCTGCAAGCGATGAGACTGGCGCGCCTGATAAAGCTGCACAAAGCTATTTTGTGAAGTCCTTTGGCTGCCAGATGAACGTTTATGATGGCGAGCGCATGGCCGAGATGATGCAAGAGCAGGGCATGACCGCGGCTGCATCGCGGGAGGAGGCCGATCTGGTTATCCTCAACACCTGCCATATCCGCGAAAAAGCGGCGGAAAAAGTCTATTCCGATATTGGCCGCTTGCGCCGCAAAGATGGCTCCACGCCCACCATTGCGGTTGCTGGCTGTGTAGCGCAGGCAGAGGGCGCAGAAATTGCCCGCCGCGCGCCCAGTGTTGATGTTGTTGTCGGGCCACAAGCCTATCACCGCCTGCCTGCTCTGCTGGAGGAAGCAAAGACCAAGACCAAGGCAACGGATTGCGCAATCGACACCGATATGCCGCCCAATTCAAAATTTGATATTTTGCCAAATCGCCCGCGCCAACCGCGTCCGACTGCGTTTTTGACGATACAGGAAGGCTGCGACAAATTCTGTACCTATTGCGTGGTGCCTTATACACGCGGCGCAGAAATATCACGTAGCTGGGCGGCCATTATTGACGAGGCAAAAGCGCTGGTTGATGGCGGGGCGAAAGAGATCACTCTGCTGGGCCAGAATGTGAACGCTTGGACGGGCGAAGATGATAAGGGCGTGATGCGCGGGCTAGATGGCCTAATCCGCGAGATAGATAAAATAAGCGGACTGGAGCGTATTCGCTATACTACCAGCCACCCCAATGACATGACGCAGGGGCTTATTGATGCGCATGGCGATGTTGCTGCTTTAATGCCCTATCTGCATTTGCCAGTGCAATCCGGCAGCAATGATATTTTGCGCGCTATGAACCGTAATCACACGGTGGAAAGCTATTTGGCGATATTGGAAAAGATGCGCATATCGCGGCCCGATATTGCGCTGTCAGGTGATTTTATTGTCGGTTTTCCGGGCGAAAGCGATGCGGATTTTGAGGCGACACTGGACGTTATACGCGCCGCCAATTATTCTCAGGCCTTTAGCTTCAAATACAGCCCGCGCCCCGGTACGCCCGCTGCGACCATGGAACAGCAAATCGCGCCGGAACTAATGGATGAGCGCTTACAGCGTTTGCAGGCGCTGCTCAATGAGCAGCAATTTGCGTTTAATCGCGGGTTGGATGGTATGGACACCAGCATTTTATTAGAACGCAAAGGCAAAAAGCCCGGTCAATTTGTCGGCAAAACACCATGGCTAACCTCTGTGCATGTCATTGCCGAGGGCGTAGGCATAGGCGATATGGTTGATGTTCACATTGAAAGCGCAGGGCCTAACAGCCTGCAAGGACGTGTGATTGAAAGGAAAGCCGCTTAATGGCGAAAAAGCAATCGCGTGGGGGAAATGGCCGCGAACCGCATCCTGCTGATATGGTGGTTGGTGAAGACAGAGCGCATGGCAATGCAACCCATGTGGAAGATATTTCCTTTGATGACACCAATTTGCTTGGCGCTTTATTTGGCGAGTTTGACCAAAATCTGGTGGCGATTGAAAACCGCTTGGGCGTTTATATCTCCGCGCGCGGCAACCAACTGCGCATAGAGGGTGATTCGGATATGACACGCCGCGCCCGCGATGTCTTATCAGGGCTTTATGACCGGCTGGCCAAGGGTTTAGAGATTGATGCCGGCGCGGTGGAGGCGCTGATCTCCATGTCCAATGAGCCAACGCTGGACGGCATTATCCGCAAGGATATAAGCCAAGCGCCCAATGTGATGATCCGCACGCGCAAGAAAACTATCGTGCCGCGCTCTGCAAACCAACTGCCCTATATGCAGGCACTGGCGCGCGATGATATTATCTTTGCGCTGGGTCCGGCTGGAACAGGCAAAACCTATTTGGCTGTGGCGCAAGCCGTCTCCCAATTGATAACCGGTTCAGTAGATCGCCTTATACTCTCTCGCCCCGCAGTTGAAGCGGGTGAACGGCTGGGCTTTTTGCCCGGTGATATGAAGGAAAAGGTCGACCCGTATCTGCGCCCACTTTATGATGCGCTTTATGATACCTTGCCTGCCGAGCAGGTGGAGCGGCGCATTGCCAGCGGTGAAATTGAAATCGCGCCGCTGGCCTTTATGCGCGGGCGCACCTTATCTGATGCCTTTGTGATTTTGGATGAGGCGCAAAATACAACACAAGCACAGATAAAAATGTTCCTCACCCGCTTTGGCATGAACAGCCGCATGGTGATTTGCGGCGACCCTAAACAGGTCGATCTGCCGGGGCATCAAATGTCTGGTCTGGCCGATGCAGTGGAGCGTCTTGACGGGGTTGAGGGCATTAGCGCAGTACGCTTTAACTCCGGCGATGTTGTGCGCCACCCGATTGTTGGCAAAATTGTCGATGCCTATGAAGGGCCGGGCGCATGATGCTTCTGCACAGCGCGCATATATGCCCTATATGATAGAGTTTGACAGCGATTATACGGCCATTTGGCAGGCGCAAAATGATTGGCATTCCCTCATTGAGCACGCCGCGCAATCAGCATTTTCCTTTAGTGATTTTTACGCATTGGCGCGCAGTCCCTCACCTTTCAGCATCAGCGTGATATTATCAGATGATGCGCAAGTAAAAGCCTTAAACCGCGATTACCGCAGCAAAGACAAGCCCACCAATGTGCTGTCGTTCCCGATGCTGGAACCAGCACAATTGACCGCGCTTAGCAAAGATGATGCAGCGCATAGCCATGGACCGGAAACCATGTTGGGTGATATTATCTTGGCGCATGAAACCTGTGTGCGCGAAGCATCTGAAAAATCAATTCCGCTAGAAAATCATATCAGCCATTTGGTTATTCATGGCACATTGCATTTGCTTGGTTATGACCATCAGGATGATGAAAGCGCAGCAATTATGGAGGGGTTGGAAATAAAAGCCCTTGCATCTATAGGAATAGATAATCCATATCGCGATATTAGCGAAACCAGCGGAGGTTAACAAAACACCCGAAATGCCTGACGGGGACAGTATTGGCGGTCGTCACGCCACAGAAGATGACGATAATGGCGGCCATTTATTGGCGCGCCTAAAGCGGCTGTTTTTCCGCACCGACCGCGGCCAGTCTTTGCGCGAGCAACTGGAAGAGGCCATTGATGAGCATGAGGTATCGGATGAAAGCTCCGAAAGCCTTGCCGATGGTGACCTTTCGCCAGTTGAACGCGATATGCTGCGCAATTTGCTGCATTTTAGCGAGCATGATGTTGATGACGTTGCGGTACCGCGCAGCGAAGTTATCGCTGTACAGGATAATGCCAGCTTTCGCGAGGTCGTGGACTTGTTTGTAGAGCATGGCCATAGCCGCCTGCCCGTCTATACAGATACGCTGGATAAGATTGTCGGGATGGTCCACATCAAGGACTTTTTCAATATATTGGCAAAGGGCTGTGATGATCCTGAAAACTGGTCAGACCTTATCCGCCAGCCGCTATTTGTGCCGCAATCTATGGGCGTGCTGGATATGCTGGCCGATATGCGCAGCAACCGCACCCATTTGGCGATTGTCGTTGATGAATTTTCAGGAACTGACGGGATTGTCTCAATTGAAGATCTGGTCGAGGAAATTGTTGGTGAGATTGAAGACGAACATGATGATGAACCAACAGAGATGTTCACGAAAGCCGATAATGGCATTTGGATTGTCGATGCCCGCGCCGAATTGGATGATGTGGGTGAAAGGATAGACCCCAAGCTTGCCGATGTGGATGAGGATATTGATACATTGGGCGGCCTAGCATTTTTGTTGGCCGGCAAAGTGGCGGATAAAGGCACCCGCCTAGAGCATGAAAGCGGCTGGACATTGGAAGTTGAAGACAGTGATGACCGCCGCATCAACCGCATCAAATTACACCCCCCAAAAGCATAAAATTGCCATCATATTTCTTGTAGGTTGATGATAGTAATTGGCCTAATGCCTTTGGACAAATCATGAAAGCTATGCGAATAAAGCCGCTATGGATGTAAAAGACCTTCGCATTGCCCTGTTCAGTGGCAATTATAATTATGTGCGCGATGGAGCAAATCAGGCGCTTAACCGTCTGGTCGGCTATTTGCTGGCACAGGGCGCAAATGTTCGCATTTATTCACCCACAATAGACGAACCCGCATTTGAAGCGACCGGTGACCTGATAAGCGTGCCCAGTGTTGCGATACCCAATCGCCCTGAATATCGCGCGCCAATCGCGCTTAGCCCATCGGCCAAGCGCGACCTAAAAGCCTTTGCCCCTAATATCGTGCATGTCGCCAGCCCAGATATTGTTGGGCACAGTGCAACCCGATGGGCCAAAAAGCATAATGTGCCTATGCTTGCATCTGTTCATACGCGCTTTGAAACCTATCCGCGCTATTATAATATGAGCTGGCTTGAGCCGCTTTTGGAAGCAGCTTTACGCCGCTTTTATCGCCGTTTTGATGCCATTGTTGCACCATCAGATTCCATGGCGCAGGTGCTACGCGAACAGCGTATGAGCTATGATGTCGGCATATGGTCGCGCGGCGTAGACCGCGGCATATTTCACCCCAACAAGCGCGATCTTGCATGGCGGCAAAGCCACGGCATTGCTGATAATGAACCGGTCATTGGCTTTGTCGGGCGGCTGGTTATGGAAAAAGGGCTTGATGTATTTTCTGATACTATTGACCGGCTGGTGCGCCGCAAAGTTGCGCATAAAGTTTTGATCGTAGGCGAAGGCCCCGCACGGCAATGGTTTGAATCGCGTCTGCCTGATGCTGTCTTTGTCGGTTTTCAGGGCGGGCAGGATCTGGGCCGCGCGGTTGCCAGCATGGATATGCTGTTTAACCCGTCCGTAACGGAAACTTTCGGCAATGTAACATTAGAGGCGATGGCCTGCGCCTTACCAGTGGTGGCGGCCAAAGCAACAGGCAGTCAAAGCCTGGTGGCAGATGGGCAATCGGGAAAACTGGTACGCCCGGGGGCAACATCAGACTATGCCGATGCCCTGCAATTTTACTGCCACAACCCGCAAATCATGCGCGAGCATGGCGCACAAGGTGAAAAACGTTCCGAACGCTTTAGCTGGGACCGTATCAATGGCACGCTTGCCGATACCTATTTGCGTTTAATCCGGCAAAGGCAATCCGGTACCAAGCATTTGGAACATGAAGCTTTGCGCTAAAATAGTCTTCCAACGCTTAGCGCAGCACGCCAGCCCGCTGCATACGGCTGCAATATATATAGAGCAATATTACCGACAGCCAGATGATCGCGGTAAAGGCTTTGGTGCCAATAGTCGCAATACTATCGGGCATATCCGCCACGCCAAATTGGTAAATGGTCGAGCCTAAAAGCCCGATAATGGAAATGCCGAAACTTAACGTGGCAAATCTGCTGCGCAGCAATATAAGAAAAGAACCGGCAAAAGCGCCCCAAACGCCCAAAGCCCAAAAGGCCACGGACCATGCCGGAAAGCTGTAAAAATAATCTAGCTGCTCCGGCGTGAATTGCGACATATAGGATTCAACCTGAAAATGCGTCATGCTATAATCCAGCACACCGCCAAAATTCCACAATAGCGAGATGATGCCAACAGCCCAGATATGCCATGGTGTTTTTCTTGCTGTTAGGTTCATGCCCGGCCCCCTTAACTTTTCCCCAAACATGTTCTTTATTGCAAAATACTAGGGTTCTAGGATTGAGCGTCAAGGGCAAGCCTTGCAGACGCATTAAAAACCCGCCAGAAACATGGGCTATGACAAGCAGCAATAGTCTCTTCCCAGAAGAACCGGCCAGCGCGCCCGATGCCGCCGCGCCAAGCAATGCCCCGCTTGCAGACCGTTTGCGCCCCCAAAATCTGGGCGAAGTGGTGGGGCAGGATCATCTGACCGGAAGCGAAGGCGCAATTGGTCGCATGGTGGCGGCGGGCAAATTATCGTCGATCATATTTTGGGGGCCGCCCGGCACGGGTAAGACCAGTATAGCGCGGCTTTTGGCCGATGCAGTGGGCCTGCGCTTTCAGTCTTTATCTGCCGTTTTCTCAGGCGTAGCAGATTTGAAAAAGGCCTTTGGTGAGGCGGATAAAATGGCAGTAGCGGGGCAAAACAGCCTGTTATTTGTGGATGAGATACACCGGTTTAACAGAGCGCAGCAGGACGGTTTTCTGCCCTTTGTAGAGCGCGGCACGGTGGTGCTGGTTGGCGCGACGACAGAAAACCCCAGCTTTGCGCTTAATTCTGCGCTGCTCAGCCGCACACAAGTGCTTATCCTAAATCGGCTCAATCATGAGGCGCTGGGGGCTTTGCTTAGCAAGGCAGAGGCTTTGCTGGAGCGCGCGCTGCCCGTAACGCCAGATGCCCGTGATGCACTGATAGCCTCTGCCGATGGTGATGGCCGGTTTTTGCTCAATCAGGCGGAAACGCTGTTTTCCGTTACGCTTGACAAGCCGTTAGGGCCAGAGGAATTGGCGCAATTTCTGCACCGGCGCATGGCGGTTTATGATAAAGACCGTGACGGCCATTATAATCTGATTTCCGCGCTGCATAAATCGCTGCGCGGCTCCGACCCGCAGGCCGCGCTCTATTATATGGCGCGCATGTTGGTGGCCGGCGAAGAACCGCTTTATGTGCTGCGGCGGTTAGTGCGCTTTGCCAGTGAAGATATAGGCTTAGCCGATCCGCAAGCGCTCACCCAATGCCTTGCGGCCAAACAGGCTTATGAATTTCTGGGCAGTCCAGAGGGCGAATTGGCGATTGTGCAGGCCTGTCTTTATCTCGCCACTGCGCCAAAATCCAATGCCGCTTATGCCGCGCAAAAGACGGCGTGGAAATCTGCGCGGCGAACCGGTTCGCTGGCGCCGCCTGCCAATATTCTAAACGCACCAACTAAGCTGATGAAAGATATTGGCTATGGCAAAGGCTATAGCTACGATCATGAAAGTGCCGATGGATTTTCCGGCGATAATTACTGGCCAGAAGAGATGGAACCCGTCACATTATACCAGCCGGTGGAGCGCGGCTTTGAGCGCGAAATTGCCAAGCGTCTGGCCTATTGGGAAAGATTGAGAAATGAAAAAAACAGCTAAAACCCTATTGCTGGCGGCGTTGCTGACCACTGGTGCCAGCGCGCAGGAAAATGCGCCGCCTTCACGCACTGATTTGGCCTATGCTGCGGGCTATAAGGCGCAATTTATCTGCTCTGGTCTGTTTAACGGCGGCAAGTCGTTAAAAGATATTACGGCAGATGAGCTAACAGGCATTTACGACTTTATCGCCGGGATTGTTCCGACCCTGGATGCCGAAATTGATAATGAAAGCCGCGAAATACGGGTAAGTTTTGCCGATGATGCCCCGCCGCGCATCGCCACTTGGAACCGGCGCACGGGCTGCACGGCAATGCCAATTGGCTTTGGCGGTATCAAGGGCGTGCCTGCGCCAAAGACCCGTGATTTAACGCCAAAGCCTTGGCCAATGGGCGATGTAACACCGCCAACACCATTACCGGCAAAATATAGCGGCCTTTCACGCGTTGCGGGCAGCGCATTTCGCACTGGCGACAGCCGGTATGGCAGCAAAGCCTATGGCGGAAAAACCAGCGCTGTTGTAATATTAAAGGGCGATAAGATCATTACAGAGGCCTATAAACCTGGCCATAATATACACAGCGCACAGCGCACATGGTCAGTGGCCAAATCAATTGCCGGAACACTTGCCGGCTATCAGGTGCAAAAAGGCTTGGCAGATACAAATGACCGTCTTGCATTAAAACAGTTTCAGTCTTTTGCAGACCCCCGCTCGGCCATCACGCTGGACAATGTGATGCGCATGGCCAGCGGCTTGGTATCTGATACAGCGGGCAATCGCACCGACCCTATTTATATGGGCGGTGCGTCTGTTAGCCAGCGCACAACTGTCTGGCCAATTATGTTTCAGCCGGGCAGCCGCTACCGCTATGCCAATAATGATACCTTGTTAGCGGTGCAGCATCTTATGGCCAAGGATAAGGATTTTGACCCTAAAGAGCTGACCGATAAGCTGGGCATGCGCCATACTTATATTGAAACAGACTGGCAGGGCACACCTATACTTTCCAGCCAGGTTTGGACAACTGCGCGTGATCTGGCGCGGCTGGGTATGCTTTATCTCAATAATGGGGAATGGCCCTATGGTAAGGATGGTCCAGAGCGATTATTGCCGGAAGGCTGGCGCGATTATATCAGTGCACCATCCGGCCCTCAACCAAATGGCGCTTTTGGTTATGGCGCGACATTCTGGCTAATGAACAATAGCGAAGGTGTGCCCAAAGACACATTTGCCGGCTTTGGCAATCGCGGCCAATATCTTGTCATCATCCCCTCGCGTGATCTGGTCATAGTCCGGCGCGGCTATGACACAAGGGCGGACCGTTTCGATATTGCGGCATTCACCCGCGATATTGTCGCAGCAGTCCCACGCTAAGCGCGTGAGTGATGCCATTTATCGTGCAGCGGTCTGTACGGCACTTGATGGACCGGCGAGCATAAAGATCAGACAATTTGATATCACTGCGCCGCAGCCTAACCAGATTGCCATAAATATTCGCGCTGCAGGGCTAAATTTCCCTGATCTGTTAATGACCTATGGCCGCTATCAATTCCGGCCTGAGCCGCCCTTTGTGGCCGGTCTGGAAATTGCTGGAGAGATTGCTGCGCTTGGCGAAGGCGTGACGGGTTTCTCTATTGGGCAGCGTGTGATGGCTGGCCTAAAAGGCGGCGGTCTGGCCGAATATGCGCTTGTGCAAGCCAATGCTGTGCGGCCCTTGCCCGATAATCTCAGCTTTGCCGAGGGCGCATGCTGGCAAACCGGCGCCGTTACCGCATGGCATGCGCTGCATGATAAGGCTGCGCTACAAAGCGGTGAAAGCATTTTGGTGTTGGGCGCAGGCGGCGGCGTAGGCATGGCGGCGGTCATGTTGGCCAAATATATGGGCGCGCAGGTGATTGGCACGGCATCAAATGCCGATAAGCGCAATGCCGTTTTGGCAGCCGGCGCAGACCATGTGCTGGACCCAGCCGACCCTGATTTGGCAAAACAGGTTAAAGCCTTAACCGGCGGCACAGGCGTTGATGCTGTATTTGATCCTGTGGGCGGTGAGCTTGCCATCACCGCGACCCGCGCCATTGGTTGGGGCGGGCGTTATCTGATTATCGGTTTCGCTAGCGGCGAGATACCTAAATTCCCCGCCAATCATGCGCTGATTAAAGGTTATAGCCTTATCGGCCTACGTGCAGGGGAGGCCAGCCGCCGTGACGCGGATTTGGCGCAATCGACCGCGAAAGCCCTGCAAGAACTGGCAGAATCGGGGGTGATGCGCCCCCATATATCGCATCAATTCCCGCTTGAAGATGCGGGAAAGGCGCTAAAAGTGCTGGAAGAGCGAGAGGCCATTGGCCGTATAGTGCTGAATATTTGAGCAAAAAGCGCCGCATAATCAGTAATTTTACAAACTGTTACGGGATATGCAGTTCTAGCCCTATTGCATATATACCGCTTATGCTAATAGTTACTGGAACGTAAAAATATGGGGAAAGCAGAATATGGATTTCTTAAAAGACTTTGGATACACTCTCGACTTTGAGATTGTGCAAGAATGGGGATTAAAAATCCTCATGGCTATCGGCATTTACATCATAACTAAAATTATCGCATCAGTGGTCAAATGGTCATTTGCCAGGCTGGTCGATCGTATCTCGTTTCTGCAAACAGATACAGGTTCTGGGCAGAGCATTGGTGTCTCGCTGAGTACAATTGTGGGTCTTCTCGTCTGGCTTTTCGGCTGGATCGCTATCCTGACAGTATTTAATCTCGACGCGGTTACCGGACCATTGAAAGAGCTGCTTGATACGGTGATGGGCTTTATCCCAAGCATCATAGGCGCTGGCTTGATCTTCTTTATCGGCCTTGTTGTTGCAAAAATCGTCCGCGAGCTTGTGGTTACCTTTATGCAAACCGTGAATTTGGACAAATGGGCCAATAAAGCGGGTGCAGAAGAAGTGACTGGCAATACAACAATCAGCTCAACCATTGGCACTGTTGTTTATGTGCTTATCATTGTGCCGGTTGCTATCGCTGCATTACAAGCGCTTCAAATTTCTGCAATCAGCGACCCTGCAATTACATTGCTAGAAACCATTTTGGGTTCCATTCCGCTGATTATCGGTGCGGCTTTGGTCTTGGGCATTGCCTATTTCATTGCACGTTGGGTTGCCGATCTGGTGGCCGAAATATTGCCGGGTCTGGGCGTCGACAAATCAGTTAGCGCATTGGGCATATTGCCAGCAGGAACAACCGCTTCCAGCTTGGTAGCGCGCGTTGTTATGATTGCCATCATGCTGTTCGCAGCTATTGCCGCAACCCGCTTGCTCAACTTCACGGAATTGACTGTTATTCTTGATAGTGTTCTGGAACTGGGCGGACGTGTTGTTTTTGGCGGTGTTGTCATCGCTGCAGGTTTCTTCATTGCCAATATGCTGGCCAGCCTAATGGGCAGTCAAAACCCAATGGCGGCCAATGTGGTGCGCTATGCCGCGCTGATATTGTTCGCCTTTATGGGTCTGCAATTCATGGGCGTTGGTGAAGAGATCGTTCAAACAGCCTTTACCGCATTGGTGGTAGCGCTTGGTGTGGCCGGCGCTCTGGCCTTTGGTCTGGGTGGCCGCGAAGCTGCTGCTCGCCAGTTGGAGAAAATGCAGGATGATGCGCCTGCTGCGAAAAAAGCGGATTAATTTCTAACCGAAATAAATCGTAAAGTGATAAAGGCGGGCTGCATTGCGGCTCGCCTTTTTCTTTGCCCAATCCTAACGTCAGGACCTATAGGTAACGATAATGCGCACCTTCAAAAATTTTGCCTGTATTGACTGGTCTGGAGCCGTAAGCGAACGCCCCAAAGGACTGGCCGCAGCGCATATAGGCCAAGACGGGCCGCCGCAATTGCTCACCCCCTCCCCGCGCTGGTCCCGCATGGATATATTGCGCTGGCTGGAAAAACTGGCGGCAGAACAAAGCGATATATTAATCGGCATGGACCTTAGCTTTGGTTTTCCTTTTGCCGATCATGGCGGTTATTTTCCGCAATGGAGTGAAAGCCCGGATAATGCGCCGCAGCTTTGGCAGTTGATTGATGATATCTGCCATCAAGACCCGCACCTTTCCGCGTCCTCTTTTGTACAACATGCCGAGGCGCGGCGTCATTTTCGGCATGGCAAGGGCAATGTTGGCGATCTGTTTGAAGGCGGGGTCGGCAGGCTGCGCGTAGTCGAGCATCTGCAACGGCAAACAAAACAGGCCAATAGCTGGAGCTGTTTCAATCTGGTGGGCGCGGGGCAAGTGGGCAAAAGCTCGCTCACGGGCATGCGGCTGCTTAACCGGCTGCGCGGGCGCATTCCCATTTGGCCCTTTGATCCACTGCCCGATAGCGGGCCAGTATTGGTAGAGATTTACACCAGCATGGCCGCGCGCGCCGCTGGCCTGCCCGCCAATCGCAGCAAAGTGCGCGACCGCGAAAGCCTGGATGCGGCCATTACGGCTCTGGGCGCGCCAAAAGCTGGCCTGCTAAAAAGCTATGATGACCATAGCACGGACGCTTTGATGACAGCAGCATGGCTGCGCAATGCCGCAGAAGATAGAGATTTATGGCAGCCATGTGATATGAATGATAAAATAGCTGCAACCGAGGGCTGGACCTTTGGAATAAGATAGTTATAGAGACTTTTGTGTTTAGGCCGAATTAGCTCAGCTGGTAGAGCAACCGCCTTGTAAGCGGTAGGTCATCCGTTCGAGTCGGATATTCGGCACCACATTACGGCATCAGCATCGTTGTTTTTTCTTAAACCTCGATGCACCTTCGTAAAGGTACGTTGTATTTATACCACTCATAAAAACAATCGTTCATGCTGCAATATATTACAATTGTGGCGCGTTTTTTCGCCACCTAGAGTGTCATCACATAAATTTATGTCGCAACATTAATGCGTGCCAAAAGACGGGCAATCGACCCACAAGGCACCGGGAGAAGGCTATATGAAAATTTCTACTAATTTTACCAAGTCGCTGCTGGCTTCATCTGTCGGCCTAGGCGCATTGTGCATGAGCAGTAACGCCTGGGCGTTAGAAGTTCCTGCTGCTGAAGATGCACCGCAGGATGAAGATGCGATTGCTCAGGCAGAGGAAGAAGAGTTTGATGATAATGTCATTATCGTCACCGCATCAAAGCGGGAAACCACTCTGCAGGAACTGCCTGTATCCGTATCGGTAACCAGCGCTGACACCATTGAACAGGCGCAAATCCGTGACCTTCTTGACTTGCAAACCGTTGCTCCATCACTGCGTGTGAGCCAGTTGCAAAGCTCCACCAACACCACATTCATCATTCGCGGCTTTGGCAATGGCGCTAACAATATTGGCGTTGAGCCTTCTGTTGGTGTTTTTATTGACGGTGTGTTTCGCTCGCGCTCTGCTGGCCAAATTGGTGATCTTGCCAATGTATCGCGTGTCGAAGTTCTGCGCGGCCCGCAATCAACATTGTTCGGCAAAAATGCCTCTGCCGGTGTGATCAGCGTTGTGACCCGCGAACCGCAATTTGAATTTGGCGGCGGCGCAGAGGTTACTTATGGCAATTTCAACCAATTCATCCTGAAGGGCGATATTACTGGCCCTATCACTGATACATTGGCCTTCTCTGTAGACGGCAATTACAATACGCGTGATGGCTTTTTCAACATTGCCAATCTTGACGGCGGCATTAACGACCGTAACCGCTATGGTTTCCGCGGACAATTGCTGTTTGAACCCAGCAATGATTTCAAACTGCGCTTAATCGGTGACTATTCTCGCCTTGATGAAGCATGCTGTTTTGCCGGTAATTTGCTTGCTGGTCCAACTGTACCCGCTATTTTTGGCGTCGGTGGCCAGATTGACCCTGAAAATCCATTCGGCGGAGAGACTTTCCTCAACATCGTCCCGCAAAACATAGTCGAAAGCTATGGTGCGTCGCTGCAAGGTGATTATTCGGTTGGTGACCTTACTTTTACAGCTATTGCTTCTTACCGCGAGTTGCGCGCTTTTGAGCAACAAGATGTTGATTTCACCAGTGCCGAT
>CAZAHS010000010.1:20980-21226 GCA_964484855.1 uncultured Sphingomonadaceae bacterium
CAAAGCATAGATACATTCACAGCAGAATTCCGCGTGCCTTCTTATTTTGATGGCCCGATTAACTTCCTGCTTGGCGGTTTCTACTTTGATGAGCAAATCGCTGAAACCAGCCAGCTAGTCACTGGCCAAGATACACGCACCTTCTTTGAATTGCTGACACCAACTGGCCCTGGAACATTTGGCGGTGTAGAGGCTGCATTGGGCTTGCCCGCGAACAGCATTTTCACACCTGGCCTGCTGACTGAT
>CAZAHS010000011.1:0-5150 GCA_964484855.1 uncultured Sphingomonadaceae bacterium
TATGTCGGCATGGCGGTTGCAGGCACCAAGCCTGATGAAATGGGCATTGGCCCTGTCTATGCTATCCCCAAATTGCTGGAGCGCTTTGGCCTGAAAATCGGCGATATTGGTCTTTGGGAACTGAATGAAGCTTTTGCCGTGCAAGTGCTTTATTGCCGCGATAAGCTGGGCATTCCTGATGAGCTGCTGAACGTCAATGGCGGCTCCATCTCTATTGGCCACCCTTATGGCATGACCGGCGCACGCTGCACTGGCCATGCCTTGATAGAGGGCAAACGCCGCGGCGCGAAATATGTTGTGGTAACAATGTGCGTCGGCGGCGGCATGGGCGCGGCAGGATTGTTTGAGGTATTCTAGCATTTGGCCACGGGTGCGGCGGCGGCATTGGCGCCGCCGGGCTGGAGCCATGATGGCCAGCATCAGCGGACAGAGGATATGATTGCAAGCGAGCAATATATTGTCACCGACCAAAGCGCGATGGCTACGGCATAATATCAACGCCGCGTTGCATGAGCAGCACAGGGCTTTCTTGATGAATATGATGGCCCATAACCAGAAAGCCATGGCGAGCAGCAAGCCGCAGAGATGGTGCATTTTCTGGTGAAATGATACATGTTAGCGGCATTTTTAATTCACGATCGGCCCATGCTAGAGCCGCCTCAAGCGCCTCGCTGGCATAGCCTTGCCCATGCGCATCACTATCCAGCAGCCATGATGCTTCCGGCCAGGTTTTTGGTCCATTCACATTCCGCGCCCCTGATAATTTCGGTCCAGGCAGCGGCGGCTGCATCTCGCGCATATAATCGGCAAAGCCAACCTCGCCGATCAATCGCTTATCGCTGCGCTGCTCTATTGCCCAATTGCCATAGCCCAAGAGCGACCATGTCGCCGGGCTACGCAGAAACTTCTCCCAAAGCTGAGTGCGTGTAAAGGGTGTAGCCGAGATATATTGCATCACCTCCGGCTTGGCGCGAATTTCACAGAACACATCAAAATCTCGCCGCTCAAACCCACGCAGGATCAACCTATCGGTCGTGATAGATGGCGCCGTTAGGCAATCGGTCAGCCGCGTCCCTGGTTTGCAAGACTGGCCATCCATCAGCGCTTACCCCGCCAAATGGATCATGCCGTCTTTATAGGTCAGGCCGTCGGCGCGGTCTTTCTTTAGCAATGCAGGTGCGGCGAGATCGACCCAATTGGCTTTTTGCGCCAAGGCAAGCGCCGGCGCTGCGCCAAGGCTGGTGCAGCGCATAGAGCCGACCATGATGCTAATGCCATGGCTTTGCGCGGTTTCCACCAATTTTAAGGCCTCGGTCAGGCCGCCGGTTTTATCAAGATTGATATTGATCGCGCCGAAGCAATCCTCCACCCGCTCAATATCTTCCGATGTATGACAGCTTTCATCCGCGCAAAATGGCACAGGGCTTTCAACGGCCATCAGCTCATCTTCAAAACCCGCAGAAACCGGCTGTTCGATCAGCTCAACGCCATATTGTTGTAGCCCCATGGCCATGCTCAAAATATCCAGCTCTTCCCAGCTTTCATTGGCATCGACAATCAACCGCGCATCGGGCGCACCGGCACGTACAGCCTGAATACGAGTCATAATATCATTGGCATCCAGCATGATTTTCAACAAGCTATAGCCTTGCCCTGCTGCTTTTTGCGCAGCCTCATGCATGGCCTGCGGCGTATCCAGCGAAATGGGATAGGCTGTGACCATAGGCTGAGGTGCCTTTAATCCTGCCAATTGCCAGAGCGGTTTGCCCGTCGCCTTGCTTTCCAAATCCCATAATGCGCAATCAAATGCGTTACGGGCCGCGCCCTCCATCATGGTTTGCAGCAAATTCTCGCGGCTAATTTCTTTGTTTTGCTTGGCCCGCATCTCTATGGCTTCAACGCACAATTCTGCGGTCTCACCTTCAAAATAAATCGGCGTGCCTTCACCGCGCCCGACATGCGTGCCGTCCGTCACTTCGCACACCACAACATCGACATCGGTTTTCGTGCCGCGCGCCATATTATAAGGGGCCGCCAATACCCAGCGCTCTACGCTAGCGGATTTCAATGTAATCATGCTTGCGCTCTAAAATATTGCGCCGTTAAAAACAATGGGCGCGGGCCGAATTTTATTGATCATGCTGTGCAATCCATTCGCTAACCACAGGCGCGATTTTGGTGCGCCATTTGCTGCCGTTAAAAATGCCATAATGGCCAACATCCGGCACCAGTTCGTAGCGCTTCTTGGTCTCGTCCAAACCGGTGGTCAGCATCAAAGACGCCTTTGTTTGGCCAATCCCGCTAATATCATCCTTCTCGCCCTCAATCGCCAATATGCCAATATCGTGAATGGCTGTCAGATCGACCAGCTTACCGCGATGCTCCATAGTGCCATTGGGTAGGGAATGTTTCTGGAAAACATGCTCGACCGTTTGTAGATAAAATTCCGCAGTCATGTCGCAAACAGAGCGATATTCATCATAAAATATTTTGGTGGAATCGGCACTTTCTCCGTCGCCGCTGACCAAATGTTTGAACAGCTCCCAATGGCTGGTCATATGGTTGCCCAAGTTCATCGACATAAAGCCGGCAAGCTGCATAAAGCCGGGGTAAACCTTACGCCCGGCACCGGGATATTGCATCGGCACAGTGGCAATAGCATTTTGCTGGAACCAACTATGCGGCCGCTGCATCGCCATATTGTTAACCGCAGTCGGTGCCTCACGCGTATCAATCGGCCCGCCCATCATGGTAAGCGTACGCGGGCGGCAATTATGGTTATCCGCAGACATTAACGCCGCCGCAGCCAGGCAGGGCACAGATGGCTGACACACCGCCAACATGTGTGCGCCGCGGCCTTTATCATCCAGACCAATATGCTCCATGAAGTTAACCAGATAATCAATATAATCATCCAGATCGAAACGGCCCTCACTGCTCGGCACTTGCCGCGCATCGCGCCAATCCGTTACATAAACCTCATGGCTTTCCAGCATGCGGGCCACCGTGCCGCGCAGCAATGTGGCAAAATGGCCCGACATAGGCGCAACGATAAGCAAGCGCGGCGCGTCTTTGGCCAATCCGGAATGGGTAAAGCGCTTTAGCTGACCAAAGGGCTTTTGCAGCGCAATTTCTTCCGTAACAGTAAAGCTTTCGCCGCCAACATCAATCTGCTCAAAACCAAAGCCAGGCTTTCCGCGCGGTGCCGATGCATGGGCAAATACCTCTAGCGCAGACGCCATAACCGAACCGCCGCCCATATAGGCAAAAGGATTGCCGGGATTGTTAAGCATTTGCGCGCCCATATTGGCCCAGGCACTAGCCCCCGCAAGATAGGTGCGTTGCATTTCATAAGCGGTGTAAAGCATTGGAATTCCTGTTTGTGCGATTATTAGCGGCAAAGCTATGTTTTTGGATCAGCCTGCCCTGCATGGGGAGATTATAAAGCCATATTATCAATTGCGTTGTTTTACGAGGCTTTGTTGATGATAACAAGAGCAATCACAATCCGGATTTTGACCAAATATTGGACATATCCCTCCATATGCGGTTGAGAGAATGCGGACGTACTGCTAGCGCATCAATCATGTCAGAGACCAACACACAACAAGACACCGCCAACACCGATGGAAAGCCTGCCCATATTTCTACCAACCCTAAAGACGCGCCCAAAGCATCGCCCAAAAAACTGGGGAATTTGCGGCTGCTGTTAGGCTATGCAGCGCGCTATCCCAAGCAGATCATCTTTGCCGCTATTGCCCTGTTGTTCGCGGCATTGGGTACTCTGGCCATTCCGCGCCAATTGCAAAGCATTGTCGATGATGGCTTTGCTGCATTGGGCAGCGATGGCGGCTCTATTGCGCCGTTTTTTCAATATCTGCTGATGATCGTGCTGATATTGGCTATAGCAACGGCATTTCGCTTTTACTTTGTGTCATGGTTGGGGGAGCGTGTTGTCGCTGATATCCGGCTAGCGGTACAGCGCAATTTGCTACGCATGTCGCCCGGTTATTTTGAGGAAAACCGGCCATCCGAAATCGCTTCGCGCATGACGGCGGATACTGCCATTGTGGAACAGATTGTCGGCACCACCGTATCTGTGGCGCTGCGCAATGTGGTGGTTGGCATTGGCGGCATCATCTATCTTTTCTATATTGCACCGCAGCTAACCCTGTATTTGCTGATCGGTATTCCGGTTATCATCATCCCGATCACTATTATCGGCCGTAAATTGCAGAATGTCTCTCGCACGAGTCAGGACCGCGTCGCCGATGTCGGCAGCAATATTGTTGAAACATTGACCGCCATGAAAATCGTGCAGGCATTTGGGCAAGAGACACGCGAATATGGCCGTTTCTCCAGTGCGGTGGAGAGCACTTTCGCGACGGCCAAGCGCCGCATAATGCTGCGTTCCATATTAACAATGGTGATTATCGCCATGATTTTCGGCGCTATCACCTTCATAATGTGGCAAGGCGCAGTCGACGTGGTGGAGGGCCGTATGTCCGGCGGCGATATTGCGGCCTTTATCTTTACCGGTGTGTTGGTAGCAGGATCTTTTGGCGCACTAACCGAAGTTTATGGCGATTTGCTGCGTGCTGCCGGAGCATCTGAGCGGCTAAATGAGCTGCTATCCGCCGAGCCTAGCATTGCGCCGCCTGCCCAGCCCATTGCCTTGCCAGAACCTGCGCGCGGGCAATTGGCATTTCAAAATGTCGGCTTTTCCTATCCAACACGGCCCGATGCAGAGGCAATTTCAGGCTTTAGCTTGAGCGTAAGCCCGGGTGAGAATATTGCTATTGTTGGCCCGTCAGGCGCTGGAAAATCGACTATCTTTCAACTTGCTCAGCGTTTTTATGACCCGCAAGAGGGCAGCATTCGGGTTGACGGCGTTGCCCTGCCCTCTGCTGATCCGGCAGATATACGCAGCCGTATGGCCTATGTGCCGCAAGACACTGTTTTATTTGCCGCATCAGCGCGTGATAATTTGCGCTATGGCAATTGGGCGGCAAGCGACGAAGAAATATGGGAGGCGGCGCGTGCAGCCAATGCTGAGGATTTTATCCGCGCCCTGCCCAATGGATTGGACAGCTATTTAGGCGAAGCGGGAACGCGTCTCTCTGGCGGTCAACGCCAGCGAATTTCTATTG
>CAZAHS010000011.1:5160-20517 GCA_964484855.1 uncultured Sphingomonadaceae bacterium
CTTTGCTGCGCAATGCCCCCATATTGCTGCTTGATGAGGCTACATCGGCGCTGGATGCGGAAAGCGAAAAGCTGGTGCAGGATGCATTTGACCGCTTAATGGAGAACCGCACAACATTGGTCATTGCGCACCGTCTGGCGACAATTAGAGGCGCAGATCGCATCATCGTGATGGACGAAGGCAAGATTGTGCAAACCGGTACTCATGATAGCCTGATCGCAGAAGAAGGCCTATATGCCCGCCTCGCCAATTTACAATTTAATGGCGAAGTTTCTGGGCGCTCTTAAGGCGATCCGGTTCCGTAATGATATTGCTTATTGCAAGCGGGATATTACGCATCATGGCAAATATTAGAGCGGCTAGGCTTAGCAATTTTTACCTATGCATATAGCCGGCTAGTGTATCCATAATGGGATTGACCTGCCTTTAGGGCTGGGCTTTTAGCACTTGGCCAAATGCCTACCGATTATTGGATAATCAGGCCCTAAACTTAGCAAACATATCCGGTTTTTCATTCCAGTGAATATTGTCATTCTTGGCCGACAATATCTTATCCAGAGAGAAAATTGGCGTTCGCTGCACCCGCGCAGAGCAGCCTCATTCGCCATAACAGCCTATAATATCCAATGTAATATAGGCAAAAAAAGGGCCGCTACCTTTCGGCGCGGCCCTTTTAGAAATCTATGTCTTGAATAATGTTACGCACCGGGGGCCTTTTGGAAAACGCGATATTGTTCGTTACCGACAAAACCAAATTTGGTGATGCCGCTATCTTTCACATATTTTAGCACCTGATTTACACGCTCATAACGCGCGCGCGGGTTAGGCTGAAATTGTGTTTCCGGTTCAGTTGCAGCAGCCGCAGATTGCAACAATAATTGCTCCAATTGGGTCGTATTGATCTGAGTACCATTCCAGAGCAAACGATCATCCGGCTCAACCAAAAGCTTGTTTTTTACCGGATCAACCGGCGGAGTTACAACACTGTTATCCGGTTGCGGCAGGTCCAGCTTAATAGCATGCATCTGCGGCGGGATTGTAATAATAAACATGATAAGCAAAACAAGCATAACGTCGATCAACGGCGTCGTGTTCATTTCCATCATCGGACTGCCATCGTCCTTACCACCACTCATAGCCATGATAGGATCTCCTTAAAAATGATATCCGCAGGGATATCGCAAAATACTGCGTTACAAATTGCTGCTTGGATCAGATATAAAACCGACCTTCGGGAAACCGGAAGCCTGCATTATAAAGATTGTTCCGCCAACACAGCGATAGGGCGTGTTCACATCAGCGCGAATATGGGCTTCTGGAATTTCTTCCGGCTTAATATTCCCAACGCCGCCACGCTGCTCAACGAAATCTTCCAGATATTTCGTCGCAAATTCCTGCAACTCAGTAGAAGAAATAGCCGTAACATTGCGATATACGCGGCATTCGCCATTTTGGCTTGCGGCAGAATATCCATCATCGCCAGGGCTTCTGCCCGCATCATCCGTTGCCGTAACTGAAAGCAAGACATTCTCTGCCTTGGTTTCATTCGGTTCAAAAGGTTGATCGGGCAATTGCAGATTTTCAATCGTCTGAATGGCCACAGGAATGGCGATGAGAAAGATGATCAGCAAAACCAACATAACATCCACCAAAGGCGTGGTGTTAATGTCTGACATGGGCGCATCTGCGCCGCTGCCTCCAGAACTGATTGCCATAATATAATCCTAAATTTGGCGTAATTTAATAGTTATTCTGGCTGGGGCGGCCATCATCAGAAAGTCGCCCCAGATATCAGAATTACTTCTTAATTGGAGCCGCAGCAGCAGGCGCTTTAGGCGCAGGCTTTGCTTTTGCAGCCGCCGCAGCAGCTACTGCAGGTTTCACTTTACCGTCAGAGGCGATATAGGCCAAAATGTCGGTTGAAAATGAATTCATCGCAGCAGCGATACGCTTATTGCGTGATTGCAGCCAGTTATAGGCAAGCACAGCAGGCACAGCAACCAACAGACCAAATGCGGTCATAATCAAAGCTTCACCAACGGGGCCAGCAACGTCACCAATGGCAGCCGAACCTTTGGCACCAATTTTCAGCAACGCGTTATAAATACCAACCACGGTACCAAACAGACCGATAAACGGCGCAGTAGCACCAACGGTCGCAAGAAATGGCAGACCGCCCGCCAATTTGGCATTGATGGTATCTTCTGAACGCGTCAGTGAACCGTGCATCCAGTCATGCGCTTCCATGGGATCAGACAATTGGCCATGCTCGTTTTCAGCTTTGATAGCATCATCAACAAGCTGTTTATATGCGGTATCTTTATCAAGCTTTGCAGCGCCTTCCTTAAGACCATTTGAACGCCAGAATGAGCGGCGAACTTCTTTGCCTTGGTTCAAGACTTTATTTTGTTCAAAAATCTTCACGATCAGGATGTAGATCGAGAAAAACAGCATAATCGCCAAAATACCAGCAGTAGTCCATGCAACAGGACCGCCTTCTTCCATGGCAGACCAGAAACCAAAGCTTGATTCAGGAACTGCACTTTCACCTGCACTTAGTGTTAAGATTTCTACGAACATTGTTGCTTCCTCTTCAAAAATAATCTGCCAAGTGGCATAAATTCGGTTTATATCGATAAATTCTTTATTTCGGTATGCGCCACGCTACGCGGTTTGACCAAGTACCCTGCATTCCATTGCCATTGGCATCCAAAGCTGGACGAAAACGCGCCCGGCGCTTGATATTTTTACACGTAGCCGCGTCAAGATCATCATGACCACTTGAACGCGTAACAGTGCATGAATCCACTCGGCCTTTGGCATTAACAACAACGCGGAAAGATGTTGTTCCCTCACGCTCTTCGCGCAATGCACGCGAAGGGTAATCGTTAGAGTTTGCCCAACGCCCAGGATTTCCACGCGGCTCCGGATTAGCACGCTGTGGTGGCGGCGGTGGCGGTGGCGGCGGCGGTGGCGGAGGTGGCGGTGTAACCGCCTTACCTGGATTTTCAGGAACTTCCGCTGTCTGTGTCAGTACAGGCTTTTCAGGTATTTCAACCTGAGTTTGCACTGGCGGCGGCGGTGTATCGAATTGCACAGGTGGTGGAGGCGCTACAATTGGCGGCGGCTCGGCCTGTTGCTCTGGTTCTGGCTCCGGCTCCGGTTCTGGTTCCGGCTCCGGTTCATCTTCTGTAACTTCAATCAGCTCAGTCGATTCAAGAACTTCTTTAACAAAATCGCGATTTAACGCGACGATTAGGCCCCAGCCTAGTCCAACCATGACAACAGCGGTTACGATCGCCGAAACGACCCTGTTGCCGGTCATATCCTGATCTACATATGACATGCAGAAAAGCACTCCTTAACCCAGTGTTCAACACGCAAAATTGCTATTCATGTAATCACAGAGAATGCCATGCCTTACACAATAGAATCTTGTAACTTTATCTCATAATGACAGCGCGAATAACTATCTAGCAAGCTTTTTTATAATTTTCCCGTTACCCAAAGCATTACTAACGGCTAGGTTTGGCGCAGGCAAATATTTTTCTGATATTCACCACCGATTAACGGTATATCAACCATTTCAGCGCTGGCATGCGCGGCTTTTAAAGGCGTCAAGAGAGAATAAATATATGAAATATAGACCAGGATTGTTAATTTTAGCAGGCTTATTTCTCTTACCGAATCAAAATTTAGCAGCGCAAAACGCGATTCCTGCAACGACGAATCAGCCAAATGAATATGTATCTCTCGTGCGTTTGGCAGATAATGCAGAAATCATCGCCAATATAAGGGTGCGCAAAGCCATTAAAGTCGCGCCAGAGCGCGCACCTGGCCTGGCACCGGGGCAGGTACGGCTTTATGTGGAGGCCGAAATTCTTAACCTTATTAGTGGTCAGGGCGGCATAACCGAAACGATACGCTATCTGGTCGATATGCCCGTTCTGGCCAATGGAAAACCCCCGAAAATAAAAAAGCAGCGCTTTCTGATCTTCGCTACACGTGGCAGTGGACGGGCCAATGATGTGCAATTAACCAGCCCTGATGCGCAATTGCCTTGGTCGGTTAATCGCGAAGCCCAAACACGCTCAATTCTGCGCGAACTTTTCGCGTCGGACAGCCCGCCAGCTATTACCGGGGTAAGAGAGGTTTTTCATGTGGCTGGTAATTTGGAAGGTGAAGGCGAAACGCAGATATTTTTGAACACTGCTACTAATCAGCCTGTTTCCATCTCTGTAATCCGCCGCCCGGGCATTCGTCCAAGCTGGGCAATATCGCTGACCGAGATTGTTGATGCTGCTGCATCACGCCCTGCACGCGGCACATTGCTTTGGTATCGTCTGGCGTGCGGCCTGCCCGAAACCCTGCCTGCCAAAGCGCTTTATTCAAACAGCAGCACGGCCGATAAAATAGCCAAGGAGGATTATTCTCTGGTTATGCGCGAATTGGGTGCGTGCCGCTAAGGCCGAGATTGATTATAACTTATTTATTATAGCTTGCGTTTGGCCAGCAGCATTTCGGCGATATCGTAGGTCCGCTGATTATCAACATCGATGGCATAGGCACCATCATCAAAAATATGGGCCGCGATTTTGACGTCAAAGCGTTTGGAGACGACAGCCAACATCTGGTCAAATCGCCACCAGCGCATGCGGAAACGTATAAGGTTGATAATACCAAATGCCTTTAAAATCGCGCCCTTTGTCTTGATAAATTGCCCGCCACCGCGAAACGGCTCTGCGGCATGCCGGGCCTTATCATTGCCCATCCAATAGCCATTGCAATTGGCCATCGCCAAATCAGAAAATTCGTAAAAATAGCGCTGCGCCTTGTCGTGCACCGCTTTAATATGCTCGCGCTTGGCAATGGCAAAAAGGGCATCTACATTCTGGTCCTGTGCAGATTGATGAATTTCGCGCAGTGCCTCTGGCGTCACTAAAACATTGTCACCCGTAGTGATAAGCAGAGGATAAGGATTATCGGCTACTTTAAGTGCTTCTTCTACGCTTTCGACGATGTTCTGGCGCGCCTCACAAATTTGCATTCTGCCAGCCGCAATAAGCTCTTTTACAATAGGCAAATCGTCAATCGCCTTAGGGTCATGGATAGAGACCAAAATTGCATTGTCGCTCCAAGCATCGTGTACCGCTTCCAGCACCCATTGCAGCAGCGGCTTACCCTGTATCGGAACGCGGCATTTGTGCGACACACCTGCCTTTTGCGCCAGCGGATCAAGGCGGCCATCGCGTTTACCTGCCAAGACCAAAATTGTTGGAGCAGTGCGCTTATCTAACATATTTAAATTCTCTAATAATGGGGCGATATAATCTGTTCACTGCTAGCCGTCTGCGGCGAGTTTGTGAAATATTCTAAGATTAGAAACTGATATTTTATAATATGGCCTAATTTTTGTGCTGGCAATGATAGTCTGTTCTATTATGTGAAGTTTATGACCAATGTTAAAGATCAAACCAGCTTAAATATCGGCCTTATTGGGCTTGGCACTGTGGGCACAGGTGTCATTCGTCTACTGGAAGAAAATGGCGCGTTAATATCACGCCGGTCCGGCCGGGATTTAACCATAAAAACCATCACAGCCCGAGATAGGAATAAGGATCGCGGCGTTGATCTTTCCCCCTATAAATGGGTGGATGACATGATGGCGATGACACAAGATGATGATCTGGACATTATTGTTGAGTTAATTGGCGGCGCAGATGGCCCGGCCCTCACCTTGGCGCGCAAAGCATTATCTGCTGGCAAAGCGTTAGTGACCGCCAATAAAGCTATGGTTGCCGAACATGGCATGGAGCTGGCGGCGCTGGCCGAAGCAAATAATAGCAGCTTTCATTATGAGGCGGCTGTAGCAGGCGGCATTCCCGCGATTAAAGGTGTGCGCGAAGGCGCTGCGGCCAATCGCATGGAACGCCTATATGGTATTTTGAACGGCACCAGCAATTACATTCTCTCCAATATGGAAGAGACAGGTGCCGAATTTGACAGCGTTTTGGCTGAGGCGCAGCAAATCGGATATGCTGAGGCTGATCCCAGTTTTGATATTGATGGCGTTGATGCCGCGCATAAGCTGGCGATATTGAGCACACTTGCCTTTGCCGCCAAGCTGGATCTGGACGGCATCGCCATTCAGGGTATTCGCTCGATCACGGCAACAGATATCGCACAGGCAAAAAATCTGGGCTATCGCATCCGCCTGCTGGGCGTTGCAGAGCGTGATATGACGGGCGATGGGCAAGATCTTTTCCAGCGTGTCCACCCCTATCTGGTGCCAGAAAGCCATCCTCTGGCCGATGTAGAGGGCGCAACCAATGCGGTTGTTGCGGAAGGAAATTTCTCTGGCCGCCTAATGTTTACGGGCGCTGGCGCTGGCGACAAGCCAACAGCGTCCGCCGTTGTTGCCGATATTATTGCGATTGCGCGCGGTGAAACATCTTCGGCTTTCGCTATGCCGGTTGCCGCACTTGATGATTGCGGACGCGCAGAAACCGGCTACCGCATCGCGCAAAATTATGTGCGCTTTCGCGTCGCGGATCGCCCCGGCGTGTTGGCAGAAATCACCGCCGCCATGCGCGATGCCAATGTGTCTATCGCCAGCCTGATACAGAATGTGGGGATTAGCGGCTCTGCGGCACAAGGCGCTGATGATGAAGCGCTTATCGCCATTGTGACCCATGCGTGTGAAGAGCGCCGCATCAATGCTGCGCTAGATAATTTGAAAGGTTCATCCAGCCTGCTTCAAGAGCCGCTTCTTATCCATATTTTGGGCGAGTAACGCGCTCCAATATGCAGGTAACGCTCATCTGATTTGCGCTTTTATAAGCTGGGGTCAGAACCTATCTTCTTGCCAAGTTTGCAGCTTTGCATAGGATATACGTAAAACAGTCTAGACAAAACTCTATGCTGTTCCAGTCTTATAGGAGAAGATGCCATGCCAAAGCTAGTGAACAGATCAACCACATTGACCAAAGCCCGTCATTTGGCCCTCATTTGCGCTGCGGCCTTTGCCGGCATGGCCGCCAGCAATGCAATGGCGCAGGATCAAGTGATTCTGGCAGGCGATTTGATAACCAATGCAGAAAATGGCTCTATGGGGCCAGCGACAATCACCATAAAGGATGGCCGGATTACAGCAGTAACGCCCGGCCTGCAGCGCCCTGCCAATGATGCAGAGGTAATTGATCTAAGTGCGCTAACCGTATTGCCCGGCCTCATTGATACCCATGTCCATTTATCAGGAGATCCAGGCGGCGATTTCTGGAAGCAGGCCGTGGAGCCAGATGAATGGGGCGTAATTGTTGGCACCAAAAATGCCCGGATCACCGCATTGGCTGGTTTTACCACGGTGCGCGATGTTGGCTCTGCGCCGCAAGTCGGCTTTGTGCTGAGGCGCGGCACGGCGGAAGGGTTGATTAACGGCCCACGCATTCAATCAAGCGGACCGGCCCTGGCGATTATTGGCGGACATGGCGATGTCTCTGGTTTCCGGCCAGAGGTAAATGACGCACTGGATGATGGTTCATCTTGCACCGGCCCAGAGGAATGCGCCGCAAAAGTGCGGCTGGCCTCCAAAAACGGCGCGGACCTTATAAAAATCACCGCTACGGGCGGCGTGTTGAGCCAACAGGCGCGCGGGCTGGACCAGCATTTTACAGATGCCGAAATGAAGGCGATTGTCGATACCGCCAAGACTTTAGGGCTTAAAGTCGCGGCCCATGCGCACGGTCCGCGCGGTATAGAGGCAGCAGCACGTGCCGGGGTTAGCTCTATCGAACATTGCACCTTTGCCGATGAAAAATCACTGGACGCGATGCAGGCGAGCGGCAGCGTGTGCGTGCCGACATTAATGGCTTATACCGGCATTAGGGAGCGGCTTGGCAAAGGCGTTTACACCCCGCAGGTCGAGGACAAAATCCGCGCAACATTAGAAGAAGTAGGCAAGGCCGCAAATCGTAGCCGTGCGCGCGGCATTCCAGTGGTGTTTGGCACTGATGCAGGCGTATTTGAACATGGCCGCAATGCAGAGGAATTTGCGCTATTGGTGGAGCTGGCAGGCATGAGCCCAAAAGAGGCTTTGGCCAGCGCGACTACAGAAGCTGCTAAACTTATGGGTCTGGAAAATGAAATAGGCCGCGTAGAAATCGGTTTTTCAGCCGATATTATTGCCGTTTCGGGCAATCCTTTACAATCAATTGAAACGCTGGAAAAAGTAGAATTTGTTATGGTGCGCGGACGGGTCATTAAATAAGGGGCTTAATATTAAGCTAAAGCCTATTTCCCGTTATATTTAGCCGCAAGATATATATGCAAAAATCAGCAAAACCATCGCCCAATACCAAGCTGCTTGCCCGTATAGGCAAAAAGGTATCTTCACGTCTTGAGGCCAATCCGTTGGTACAAAAGGTTGGGGTTGAAAAGGCGCAGATATATTATTCTGAAAATTTTCTGCCGCCCGATGATTGCAGCATGTTGATGGACATTATCGACCGTGAGGCAATACCCTCCACCCTATATAAAGGGACCGAATTAGAAGGTTATCGCACCAGCTCTAGCTGTAATTTTGACCGCACAGACGAAGATATTCAGCGCATCTCACAGCGCGTGGCTGATCTGCTTGGTTTGGATGTCGACCATGGTGAGACAATACAGGGCCAGCGCTACCAAATTGGCCAGCAATATAAGCAGCATCAGGATTATTTTCACCCCAGCACGGCATATTGGGATGATGAAATGGCGGGGGCGGGGCAAAGAAGCTGGACCGCTATGGTCTATCTCAACCAACCTGCACAGGGCGGCGCAACCAACTTTCCCACTTTCCATATGTCAGTGCAACCGCGCACGGGTATGCTGCTGACCTGGAATAATATGAAGCCGGATGGCACGCCAAATCCCAACACATTGCATATAGGTTCGCCGGTTATATTGGGCACAAAATATGTCTTCACCAACTGGTTCCGCGAACGCCGCTGGGCCTGATGTGCTATTCTGTTTGCACCTGGCTCCCACTGCATCTGGCTCCCTGAATTTATGCCCTGTGTATTTATGCCCTGTGCATTCGACCAACAGCCGAGAAAGATCGTCTGAACAGGTTGCGCGATATGCCTTTTACAGCCTATTATATAGCCAATTGAAAATACGCGCTTTTTGGTTCTGGGCCTGATTGCATTCGGGGTAAGCGCGAAAATTTAGGGACAATATTATGCGCAAAATCTCTGCTTACACGCTTTCGCCCGTCATTATGGCTTTAACGATTACAGCATGTGCCAATAACGGCAATATTTCTGCGTCTTCAGATGCTTTGTCGGCCAATGCCGCGACAACAGAAAATGCCAATGATGTACCGGCAGAGACTGTGCCGACAGAAAGTGAGAAACTGCGCGCCATTTTTGCGGCTGATGATGAAGCATCATTAAAACGCAATCCGCTGAGCGCACTTTTTCGGGGTGATATGCGGTATGCGGATCAACTTGGCGACTTTTTTACCGATGAATATAATAATGCCGAACGCAATGCAGCGCGCAAAAATCTGGCTGATTTATCGACCATTGATAAAACAAAGCTGAACCAAGTTGATGCCATTGCTTATGAGGTGTTTGCTCGCAATCAGCGCACAGCGATAAAGGGGCTGAGCGATGAGATTCTGCCGCTTACCGATGTGCGGCCAATCAATCACTTTTTCGGGCTGCACACATTCTACCCCACTTTTGCATCAGGCAAGGGCGCTGCGCCGTTCAAAACGCTGAACGATTATGAAAATAATCTGAAACGCCACCAGCAGTTTATTACAATCATGGACCGTGCTATTGATCTGTTCAAACAGGGTCAGGCCAGCGGCGTAGTCGAGACAAAATTGACCATCCGCAATGTTATTGAGCAGCTTGATACGCAATTGGCTCAATCGGTAGAACAAAGCCCCTATTTTGCGCCGACACAGAATTTTCCGGAAGGCATAAACAATACCGAGCGCACCCGCCTAACAGCAGAATATCGCGCCATCATCTCTGATGGTATCTATCCGGCATATACGCGGCTGCGCAATTATCTGCGTGATGATTATCTGAATGATGCGCGCGAAGGCGTTGGCCTGTCCTATATGAAGGGCGGCGATAAACTCTATCAATTCCTTATCGAGCAAACGACCACCCTGCCCCTAACCGCAGATGAGATTCACAATCTTGGCCTTAGCGAGGTGAAGCGCATTTTGGGTGATATGGATGCGGTGAAGCAAGAAGTTGGCTTTAAAGGCACATTGAAAGAGTTTTTTGATTATATCCGCACTGACGAGCAGTTTAAGCCAAAAAGCCGCGAGAGCCTGACCCAGCGTTATTATGATATGGGCAAGCAGGTTGATGCGGTTATTGAAACCCAATTTAAGGTGCTGCCCAAGGCGGCATTGGAAATCCGCCCCTATGAACCATTTCGCGAAAAGTTTGAGGCCGGCGGCTCTTATCAATCCGGCACACCGGACGGCGCACGCCCCGGCGTCTTTTACTTTAATGCCTATGATCTGCCCAGCCGCACTACGCCGGGCATAACAACGCTTTACCTGCATGAGGGCGCGCCCGGTCACCATTTCCAGATTAGCCTGGCGCAAGAAAATGACGCGCTGCCCAATTTCATGCGCTTTGGCGGCAATACCGCTTATGTCGAAGGCTGGGCGCTTTATTCGGAAAAGCTGGGCTTCCCCATGGGCCTGTTTGATGACCCTTATCAGCGCCTTGGTCATTATGATGATGAGATGCTACGCGCCATGCGCTTGGTGGTTGATACCGGCCTGCACAGCAAAGGCTGGAGCCGCGAAAAAGCCATCCAATATATGCTGGACAATAGCAGCATGGGCGAAACCGACGCGACCGCCGAGGTGGAGCGCTATATTGCCATTCCGTCACAAGCCTTAGCTTATAAAATCGGTGCGCTGACTATCCAACGGCTGAAAAAAGAGGCGCAAGACGCCATGGGCGAAAAATTCGACCCGCGCGAATTTCACGATCAAGTGCTCAATACAGGCGCTTTGCCAATGAGCGTATTAGAGAAGAAAATTCGCAGCTGGATTGCAGCAAATTCATAAATAGACTTGCCCAAGGGGCTATCACCCCCCCGTAAAATAGCGGTTGCGCCGGACAAAGGGTCTGCATTATAAATTAAATGGCAGACCCTTTAGAGCAGTGAAAGCATAATATGCAGACTAGTCGTCTCAGCACTATCTTTTACGCGGTCGGCCTTGTGATCTTGGTTGGCTGGCTGTTTTATATCGGCCGCGATTTCATTTTGCCGATTATCACAGCTATCATCATGGTGCAGATATTCTATGCCGCGCGCGCCGCCCTTGCCCGTTTGCCGGGGTTGGGCCGCGCACCGACATGGCTGCTCAATCTGGCATTGACCTTGTTCATTTTGGGGCTGGTCTATGCGGTCAGCTTGCTGCTTTTTGTCAATTTGCAATCTCTGGGACCAGGCCTGCCGCAATATGAAGCCAATTTAGAAAATCTGTTCAACCAGTGGTTTGCCACGCCGCCAGACACCCTTCAAGACCCGCCTCCGCCAACAGATAGCGGCGCGATGATGGATGACGCGGAAGCAGCTTTTGAGCGCGGGCAAAATGCGGCTATGGCGGCTTTTCGAGAATCTGTAACAGGCTTTTTTGCCAGCATAGATTTTGGTGCCTTGTTGCAGGCAGTGCTCGCCTCTTTGGGCAGCATTGGCAGCTTTGTGTTTATCACCATATTATATGCGGTTTTTCTGACGACAGAAATTCGCGGCTTTCAAGATAAGGTCTGCATAGCCTTTGGTTCCGACGCACGCGCCACCACCACGCTGGATATTGTGGCCCAAATCAACATCAATATCGGCAGCTATCTCGCAACAAAATCGCTCATCAACATTATATTGGGTGTGGTATGTCTGGCCATTATGATGGCGTTCGGGCTGGAATATGCCGTTTTATGGGCCATTATCATCGGCTTGCTCAACTATATCCCCTATATTGGCTCTATAGTGGGCGTGGCATTTCCCGCATTATTTGCAATCGCGCAATTTGGTAATCTTACCATAGCGCTTGTCATTATCGGTTTGCTAACCGCTGCACAAACAGTGATTGGCAACTATATCGAACCAAAAATGATCGGGAAATCACTGAATCTCAGCGCCTTTGCTATTATGATGGCGCTGTCATTCTGGACAGCGATTTGGGGAATTCCTGGCGCAATCTTGGCCGTACCCTTTACCACCATCATGATGCTGATATTGGCCGAGCGGCCCAGCACGCGGCCCATTGCCGCTTTATTGTCTGATGACGGGCGGCAATATGCGCCGCTCAACAATGACCAAGTTCAGGCATAATATTTTATGCAACAGCAATATGATGAAACTGACAAACTGCTTGACCATGCGCTGGATATTCTGGCGCAGCTTATCGCATTTGATACCACATCACGCGGCAGCAATTTGGCGCTAATAAAATGGACAGAGGATTATCTGGCCAGCCACGGCGTAAAAAGTAACCGCGTCACCAGCAAAGATGGCGAAAAAGCCAATTTATACGCAACTATCGGGCCAATGACCGAAGGCGGCATCATTCTTTCCGGCCATAGCGATGTCGTCCCCATTGATGGCCAGAATTGGAGCAGTGACCCATGGGCGCTCACCGCGCGCACGGTTGATGGCGAGGATAGGCTTTTTGGCCGCGGCACATGTGATATGAAGGGCTTTATTGCGCTGGCGCTTGCAGGCGTACCGCATTTTAGCCAGGGGCAAAAACCAGTGCATCTGGCAATCAGCTATGATGAAGAAATAGGCTGCACTGGCGCGCCGCCCATGATTAAAGAGCTGGCGCAAAAACTGCCCGCACCGCGTCTTGCCATTGTGGGGGAACCCAGCTCTATGCAAGTGATTGACGGGCATAAGGGCATTGCTGTCTATCAGTTGCGCGTGCGCGGGCATGAAGCGCATAGCTCGCTAACCCATTTGGGTGTCTCTGCTAATCATATCGCCATTACGCTGATGAACGCGCTGATGGCCATTGCCGATGATTTGAAGCAAAACCCGCCAGCGGGCAGCAACTTCATTCCGCCCCATGCAACACTTACCATCGGCCAGATGCAGGGCGGCACGGCTGCGAATATATTGGCTGGTGAAGCGCATATCACCTTTGATATCCGCACCCCGCCGGGCTGTGATGCCCAAGCGATCATTGCGCCTTTTTATGACATATGTACCGCCAAACATAAGGAAATTTCTTCGCTATATCCAGAATGTGCCGTGACATTAGAACAAGTGGCCAATGCCCCGCCAATGGGGCCAATGGCAGCTGAAGATGCAGCGGATTTTGTGCGCGGACTAAGCGGCGATAACAGCCCAAGCGGGGTAGTATCCTATGCCACAGAAGGCGGACAATTTCAGGCGGCGGGTTTCCCGACATTAATATGCGGCCCGGGTTCCATTGAACAGGCGCACCAACCCAATGAATGGATTGCCCGCGACCAATTACGCCGCGGCGCAGCCTTTATGTTGCGCCTTGCCGAAGCGCTAAAATAATATGGCTCAGTGCCACCGGGTAGAAGGCAAGCCGTAGCGTATTTTGTACTTTGCTAGGCCAATGCTATTATAAGGCGGCCTAGAGATATAGGAGCAAAGCTATGCCTGCGGTCAAAGCCGCCAATGCGAAAAAGATTTTCGGCGCTGATATATGGGCTGACCTTACCCGCATATCACCATGGAAAGGTTTGGCGCTTATCCTGCATGGCTGGACCGTTATTGCACTGGTCTGCGCGGGCACTGCTATAATGTGGCAATGGCAATGGTGGGCGGGGTTATTGGTGACACCTTTCGCAATCGCTTTGACAGGCGGCCGGCAATTGGGGCTGGCCATATTGATGCACGAAGCTGCGCATGGCCTGACCCACAAAAAGCGTAAGATTAACAATTTCTGGGGCGATTGGGTCGCTGGGGCTGCAACCGGCGCGGATCTTCAGGCCTACCGTGCTTACCATCTAAGCCATCACCGCTATACGCAGCAGCCAGAAGACCCCGACCTGCCGCTTTCTGCACCTTTTCCCGTTAGTAAGGATAGTCTGCGCCGCAAAATCATCCGCGATTTGACAGGCCAAACCTTTGTTAAACAACGCGCCGCGCAATTTGGCTATGCGGTGCAAGGCTTACGCGCGCTCATTACCCCGTTCGCGCCGAGCTTTTTAAAGGGCCTAACTGTTCCTGCAAAGAAAAGAACGATGCAGCAACATGAGAAGCATGAACAGAGTGCAGATATTGGCGCTCTAGGCTCGGCAAAGCGCGATACCAGTGCGGGCACGATATTCAACGCCAGCGAGCGCACCGAAACAGCCAGCCGCAATGGCGTCTCTGCGCCTGTCATCGATCAGGCCGGAGCAATTGCTATGGCCAAAAGCGTTGGCCGGTTTCTGGCTGTTCAGGCGGTGCTGCTCATACTGTCCTTACTGACAGTTGGCGCTATAGCCTATGGCATATGGCTGGCAGCACTGGCCACCAGCTTTCCGCTGTTCCTACGCATCCGCAATATCGCAGAACATGCCTGCACCCAAACCGGCAGCGGCGACCCGTTTAGCCATGCCCGCACTACATATGCCAATTGGCTAGAGCGTGCCACCGTCGCGCCCTATTGGGTGAATTATCATGCAGAGCATCATCTGTTCATGGGCATACCCTGTTACAATCTGGCCCGCGCGCACAAGGCGCTGTTGCAACTGGGCTATGCGCCGCAATTAACGATTGCGCCCGATTATGACAGCGTCTTACGGCAAGTAACGGGTGGCAAGGAAGCGCGGGTGGCGACTTAGGCATAACCAGCCGCCATGCCCGGCTTAGCAAAGCGATGAGGAGCTTTAATAAAAACGCGATCTTCTAATCGGTAGACGTAAACCGGCCCGCTTCGCGGTCTTTGCGCGTTGTGGCCGGGTCAAATATCTGGCCGTTCATGGCTATATATGCGCCCGGCGGCAATGTCTGCACTGCGGCAAAAGCGAAGCCCACATTAAACGCAGCGTCACTGTTCTTAATGCGCGCAGGTTGGAGCGAGCCTGTTAGCACCACAGTTTTGCCCGCAATATCGCCTAGCAATTTGCCTGTCTCTGCCATGGTATCAGTGCCATGCGTTATAAGTATCTTATCGCAGTCACAGGACAGAGCAGCCGCATGAATGGCGGCGCGGTCTGCATCATCCAGCTCTAAACTGTCTTTACGCATTAATTGCGTCACCTGATGCGGCGCGTAGACGTTATTTTCTGCCAATATATCGGCCAATGTTGTGGGCCCGACATGGAAATCTGACAAAGCATCAAAATACACCTTATCTATTGTCCCGCCAGT
>CAZAHS010000012.1:0-19934 GCA_964484855.1 uncultured Sphingomonadaceae bacterium
ATACCAGCCAAGCCAAAGCCATAGCCCCAGCCATAGGTTTCACCGATATAGCCGCACATTAAAGAACCTATCGCGGCACCCAAGTTAATGCCCATATAAAATATAGTGTAGGCCGCATCGCGGCGGGTATCTGTACGCGGATAAAGCTGTCCAACAATTACCGATATATTGGCCTTCAAAAATCCAGAGCCAACAATGATGAGCGCCAGCGCAAGCCAGAAAACATAAATGACAGGATTGTCTGTATTGCCTGCCGCTGGCTCGCCTTCAAACGCCATAAACAAGTGCCCGAGAGTGAGCAAAACCGCACCAAACAGAACTGCTTTACGCTGACCCAGATATTTATCAGCCAAATAGCCGCCAAGCACCGGTGTAATATAAACCAACGCAGTGTAAGCGCCATAGATTACGCCCGATTCAGAATCAGAATAAAGCCAATGCTTTGTGAGATAAAAAATCAGCAGAGCGCGCATACCATAATAGGAAAAGCGCTCCCACATTTCGGCAAAAAACAGAACGAACAATCCCTTAGGATGTCCCAAAAATGTTCCGGCGGTATCGCCATGCGGTAATGTTGAGGCCAAGGCCTGTCTCCCGTAATTGTCTATGTCGCCAAGGCGACCTGCTCCCGAATTGGGTTTACACTAAACAAAAAAGGCCTGCTGTGAAGATGCTTCATGCGCTTATGCCCGATTGCGGGCATTTTTCCTGCCCAATTGCGGTGATTATTGCAATTCAGCACCATTTGCTGCCGCCGCGGCGTTGCAATCATGCGCCATGGCCGCAATATGAAGCTTATGACAAATACCCTTGCCCTTAATGACCTTAGCCACCCTGCCCGCTATATTGCCTCGCGCCGATCATGCCGCCCGCGTGATATGGTCGCGCCTGGGCCGGATGATGCTCAATTGCGCGCCATAGTGGCCGATGCGCTGCGCTCGCCGGATCATGGCAAGCTGGCCCCTTGGCGCGTGGTGCATGTGGCGCAAAATCAACGCGATGCGCTGTCAGATGCCCTGCAAAAGGCATATCGAGCAGAAAAGCCCGAAGCTGGCCGCCTAGAGCTGGAAGCGATGGACCTTTTCGCTCGTCATGCACCGGAATTGCTGGTCATCCTTTATTCTCCGCAAGAAAGCAGCAAAATCCCTGAATGGGAGCAGCAATTAAGTGCAGGCGCTTTTACCATGAACCTGCTGCATGCGGCACATGTACGCGGTTTTGTTGGCGGGTGGATTACGGGCTGGCCCGCCTATAATGATGCAGTGCGCGATCATTTTGGCACGGAAAAAGAGCATATTGCAGGCTTTCTCTATCTGGGAACACCATCAAAACCTTTAGAAGAGCGCCCGCGGCCTGAACTGGATACTGTGCTGAGTGAATGGGCTGCCCCCATATAATCAAAAGCGAATAACCCTATGGATAAGAGGTGCTTGACCTGCCCCGCTGTATTATGGCACTATGCCACCTTATGACAGATACACGGCCCGTTTACATAAAGCTGCGCGATATTATCGCTGCGGCAATTCTTGATGGCACTTATGGCGAAGGTGATATGCTGCCCTCTGTGCGGGCTTTGGCGGCGCGTGAAGGGGCCAATCCGCTGACCGTGGCAAAAGCGTATCAGGGGTTTCAGAATGACGGATTGATAGAGGTTCAGCGCGGTGTAGGCATGTTTGTGGCCAAGGGCGCAACAGACAAATTGCGTGACCATGAGCGGCAGGATTTTTTAAAAAATGTCTGGCCGCCAGTGCGCGCACAAATGGCGCGAATTGGTCTGTCTATAGATGACCTGATGAAGATGGAGCGTAGCGGCATAAAAGCGCCGATTGACGGCTAATATTGCTGTGTGCACCGCGCGCTAAAAACAGGCAAGACTTAAGCTCAGAAGCTAGCCCGCTAATTGTGCGCGCGCTTCTTTCAACCGCGTTTGATACACATTGTTATCATTGGCAAGAACGACGGCTTTTTCATACAGATCCAGCGCATCAAGGCGACTCTTTTCATCGGCCCATAATGCCTCTGCCAGCGCGAAAGATACAGCTGCATTCATCGGCAATATGGAATAGGCTTTGCGCGCCGTTATGCGCGCTGTATCACCATCACCAGAACGCAATTGCGCAAGAGACAGATCAGCCAGCAATAAAGGCGTATTCTCGCCCAGTCTCAGCCGCACCTCCTGCAATGTAGCGCGCGCCAATTCTGGTTTGCCGCCATCCAGATAAGCCAGACCCAGCATATGCTTGGCATCCAGATTATGCGGATTAGCAGCCAGAAACCGCTTCAATAGCGCCTGCATCTGTTCGCCTCGGCCCAATTGCGCCTGCATGTCATGCATTCTTACCATGATATCGAAGGAAAAACGCACTGATGCGGCCTGCTCGAAATAGCTAAGCGCCCGGCCATAATTGCGGCGCACCATTTCAACATCACCCGCCAGCAAATTGCTGTCTGCATAATCCGGGAATTGCTTTTGTAAACGTCGGGCCTGCGCCAATGCGCGATCAGTTTGCCCATCATTGAGCAACCGCCTGATATAGCGGATGCGATAGCGCACATTGCCCGGATCTTTGCTAATCAAAAAGGTAAGTTTGTTAGCATTTTCCGGCTCGCCCAACAGGCGGAAAAAGATGTTGGGCGATTGTGAAGCCATATTAATATGGTCAACCGCGCCATCCAGATTGTCCCCCAATTGATGCGCCAAAGCCATTATGGCGCCGCTATACCCTTGAGCTGCAGAGGAAAAGCGCCCATCATCAAAATTGCTTTGCAGTTCTTCTGTCTCTCCGGCCATTAGCAAAGCGCGCATAAGCAATTGCTGTGCAGAGACATTATTGGGTTGTTCATTCAGAACATTTTCACAAAATTCCCTTGCCTTAACAGCGTTATCTGCCTGTAATTCCAGCGCACAAAGCAGCAATGCAGGCGCAGCTTGTTTGTCCAGCCGCCCCTGTACATTCTGCATGATGCTACGGGCCAGAGAATATTCCCCTGCACGCGCGGCCAGTACGGCCTGAAAATAAAAACCATAGGGATTTGTTGGCTCCAAAGCCAATATATGGCGCGCACTGGCCAGCATGTCGCCATAGCGTCCAACATCGCCCAGAGTCTGCGCATAAGCGATCAATGTCGGCAAATGGTCAGGGTCAATATCCAGCACCCTCTCAAACCAAGGCAGCGCATAAATAAGGCCCAATTGCCGCCGCGCCAATTCTCCGCGATACAATAAAGCTTCAATATTTTTTTCGTCCAGTTTTACGGCCAATTCAGATGCTTCAATAGCGCCTTTCTCATCACCGCCCCTAAAGCGAAAACGGCTGATTGAAATCCATAAATCAGAATCCTGATCGTTAATCGCTATCGCCTCATCATAGGCTCGCCGCGCCGCATCGCGTTCATCCAGCTCCAACAATGCCTCGGCCAATATACGCTGTGCATAGCCTGAATGCTCTGTCACGATTGCGCCAGATGTTATCACCTCTTTGGTGCGCTCATATTGGCCCTGCATCAGCAGCGAATGGCCCATAATATGACGCAGCTCAGCATCATCTGCACCCAGCTCTCTGGCGCGTTTAATCTCTGCCTCTGCGGCAATAGGGTCTTTTAGTTTAAGGTAAATATTCGCCTGAATAATCCGTGCTTCGGCCCAATTGGGATCAGCAGATAGCGCATTTAGCATTTCAATACGCGCTGCACGGTAATTATTTTCGGCAACATAGTTTTTCGCGCGCGTATAAGATGCCTTGGCCTCGCCATTATCCTGACCAATAACAGGCATGGCCGTAACCAACGCCGCTATTAGCAGCAATGCCAGCCAAATAGGTCTGGCCTTAATAACAGGAGAAAGACGCGCAGCCATTATGCGCAATCACGCCTTTTCAGAAGCTGGCTGCAGCGAATATTGCTTCAGCAGATCATATAATGTCGGGCGGCTAACCCCCAGAATTTTGGCAGCGGTAGAAATATTGCCCTCGCTGCGCGCCAATGCGCGGCGGATAACTTTACGGTCAATCTGCTCGCGCGCCGCCTTGATATTCAGAATGTCATCATCCTCTTCATCATCAAGCGGCAGATCAAGATCATCGGCCAATACGGTCTTGCCCTCTGCCATTATCACTGAACGTTTGATGCGGTTTTCAAGCTCGCGCACATTGCCCGGCCATTTCCACTCGTCAATGCGTTTCAATGCATCGGGTGCAAAGCCTTTGACGGACGGGTTAAACTCTTTGGAAAAGCGGTTGAGGAAATGCTTGGCCAGCAGAATAGGGTCGCCGGCGCGTGCTGACAATTCCGGAATATTGATAACAATCTCTGCCAGACGATAGAAAAGATCCTCACGAAATGTGCCTTCACGCTGCATCGCATCAAGATCCTGATGAGTAGCGCAGACGATACGCGTATCCACCGCAATGGGCTTACGTCCGCCAATGCGCTCAATCACCCGCTCCTGCAAAAAGCGTAGCAATTTAACCTGTAGAGGCAGCGGTATATCGCCCACCTCATCAAGAAATAATGTCCCGCCATGCGCTTGCTCAATCTTACCTTCTGTTGTTTTTACTGCGCCAGTAAAAGCCCCTTTTTCATGGCCAAAAAGCTCTGATTCCAACAAATTTTCAGGGATTGCCGCACAATTTATCGCAATGAATGATCCGTCTCTGCGATCCGATTTGTCATGGACACCGTGAGCCAGCAATTCCTTACCCGTACCGCTTGCGCCCAGCAGCAAGACCGATGCGGTTGTCGGCGCAACACGTTCAATAGTGCGCGCGACTTTCAGCATTTCCGGTGACCCGGTAATGATGCGGCCAAGCACGCGGTTGCCACTGCCAATATCTTGAGCGAGACGCGCATTTTCCGCCTCTATTTCATGCAATTGAAAAGCGCGGGCGACGATCATACCCAATTGATCTATATCAACCGGCTTTTGGTAAAAGTCATAAGCCCCCATGGCTATAGCATCCAGCGCACTTTGCCGCGCGCCATGGCCCGATGCTATAATAACCTTGGTGTCTGGCTTTAATGACATAATCTCAGAAAGCGTAGCAAAGCCCTCGCTGCTGCCATCAGGGTCTGGCGGCAACCCTAGATCAAGGGTAACGACATCGGGCGCTTCGGCGCGCAATAAAGCAAGCGCTTCTTTGCGATCATGGGCTTGAAAAACCTCATAATCATCATATGCCCATTTTAGCTGTTTCTGAAGCCCCTTATCATCTTCAACAATAAGCAGCTTGCGGCTCTCTTCTGCCATTTATGCTCTCTCCAATGGGGGATTGGTGATGGTGCCGGGCACCGCCTCATTAACTTCAATATTTTGCAGCGGGTCGGTTTTGGCGACAGGCAGCGAAATAATCATACGGGTGCCAACATTTTCAATGCTTTCCACCTCCAGCATGCCGCCCATTGCAATTACCAGCGCTTTGGCCTCGAAAGCACCAATGCCAAAGCCGCCTGCTTTTTGTGATGAAAACGGCTTGAACAATTTGTTGCGCACAAAATCTGCGCTCATGCCTGTGCCTTGATCGGCTATTTCAATATATCCGGTATCGCCTTTGCGGCGCCATTGGATGATGATGGCATCTGCATCATTGGGCGTGGCATCAATCGCATTTTGCACCAAGTGCAAAAGCACTTGCTCCAGACTTTCCTTATCACCCAATAAAGTCAGCGCATCCGGCCCCAGCATATTAACCGGGTGGCTAGGCGATTTTTGCACCGCAATCTGTTGGGCCAAAGCTGGCAGATCAATGGGCGCAATGTCGCTATCTGCGCCTTTTCTGTAATTGGATAGCCGCGATAAAGTCTCATTCAGCTTATTCACTGCGCTCTCTAAAGTATCTAGCATATCCGCCCTGAATTCAGGTTTTTCAATATGCTTTTGGGCATTGCGAGACATTACCGATAATTGGCTGACCGTATTTTTAATATCATGCATAACAAAGGCAAAACGGCGGTTAAAATCTTCAAATTGTTGGGCCTCTGCCAATGCGTTTTGGCCGCTTTCTTCTGCCAGATAACTGGCTGCCTGGCGGCCCGCTACGCGCAGCATATCCAAATCTTCCCAATCAAGAGCGCGATTAATCGCCGGGCGGCCCAGTACCAGCAAGCCAGCAAGCTGTGCATAATGGATGAGCGGCACAATTATCCATGCCCGCCCTTCATCAATTAGCCATGGCGCAACAAAATCCTTCACCGTTTGATATTCGGCATTGGGGTCACGCATTTTGTCCAGTTCGACAATATAGCCAGTTTGCTCAAAATAACGTGCAGCAGAGACATTAACGGCCAAGGCGGGCACCTCTGCTGCGGGCCAGTTCCAATGTTCTTGCAAAGACATATGGCCGCCATTTTCCGGCGTTAGCAATAAGCCGGAACTGCTATCGGTTATATCTGCAACAGCCTTTATGACCCGCCTGTGGAATGAGATTTCTTCGCCTTCTGTCTGGCCAATTGTATCAGCAAAACGCATCCATTCGCCGCGATAATCATAACGGTGTTGAAAGAAATGCTTGGCAATTTTAACCTTAAACCAAGCGCGGAAACTGTTTGACGGCAGCAAGACCAGAGCGGCAAGTGATGTGCCGAAAATGAAACTAACCTGCGTTAATTCAGCATATTGACCAGCAAAAAATGATAGCAGTTGAACCGCTATCACCATCAGAACAAGGTAAAAGCCAATGGCAACCAGCGAGAAGGAATGAAAGGCAACACTGCGCGACAATTGCACTTTCAATGTATTTTGCCCGCGCACGGCAAGCGCGAAAAGCGGCATTAAAAACAGCGTAATTACGCCGCGCATCGCCAGCAATTCAACCGATGGCACATTGGTAAGATAGGCAATGGTGTAAAGGTTCAGATCAAAGAACCACATGACGGCCAAACCCGACATTGGCAAGCGAATGGCCATCCGTGCCTGCGGCGATGCAACACTGTATAGATTATGCACCAATACCAGCGCACCAACAGCAAATATCATGCGCAATATATTCGCTGTAAAAAACAAAAGGTCATATTGTGCGATTCTGGTTTCCAAACCAACAGCCAAGGCATCAACAGCGCCCTGCAATAACAGGATAACACCCATCACCGCGTAAAGGATGTTAACCGTTGGCGGCTGGTTATTCTCTTCATCAGAACGCAGCAATATGTACATGAAGAAGAGCAACGCGCCATTGCGCAGCGTCTCCATGAAATTTGCCAATAGGCTGAGCGGCCCCTCTAAAGAGCAGACCAATGCCCAGGCAGCCACCATTATTAGCGCAAAAACCATTGCCTTATGCGCCGCTTGACGCAGATATGGCTTTTGCAAAATCCATATCGCCAATGCGCCGTGTAAGGCTGCGGCCAGCAAATGGCCTGACATTTCTGCAAAGGCAAAAGCATCAGACAGCATTTAGCGCGCTCCGTCTGCCCAGAGCACTACACGCAGCGTTTGTAGCAAGATTAATATATCAAGAAACGGCGTATAGTTTTTGGCGTAATAAAGATCATATTCCAGCTTTTGCCGCGCATCATCAATTGATGCGCCATAGGGATAATTAATCTGCGCCCAGCCAGTAATGCCCGGTTTCACCACATGTCGCTCATTATAATAGCGGATTTCTGTTTGTAGATCTGAAACAAATTGTGGACGCTCCGGGCGCGGGCCAACAAAGCTCATTTCGCCCTTCAACACGCTCCACGCCTGAGGCAATTCATCAATACGCGTATTGCGGATAAACCTGCCAATGCGCGTAATCCGCGGGTCGTCTGCCTGCGCCCAAACGGCTTTACCATCAACTTCTGCATCAGTGCGCATAGAGCGCAATTTTGTTATAAAAAATGGCTGTCCATAAAGCCCTGTACGCTCTTGGCGGAAAAAGGCCGGGCCTTTGCTGTCCAGCTTTACCAATATGGCAAACACAGCCACAATAGGCGCAAAAAGCAGCAATAAAATCATGCTGGCGGTAATATCAAATAATCTCTTGGCAATGCTGGATAGCCAGCGGCCAGAGGAAAATCCGTCAGAAAAAATCAACCAGCTAGGGTCTACAAAGTCCAGATCAACACGGCCAGTTTCACGCTCAAAAAAGCTAGAAAGATCATTAACATGCACGCCCAAAGTCTTGATCCGCAAGAGATCCTGTAGCGGCAGCGCATTGCGACGCTCTTCAAGGGCAAGCACCACTTCGCTGACATTCAGTTTTTCGACATAACCAGCAAAGTTTTTGATGGCCGAACGTGAAAGCGCTTCTTCAATAATGGGATCGCTATTGCCCATATCAATAAAGCCGACAACAACGAACCCAGCATCGGAACGTTCGCTTAGCTCCATAATCCGCTTGGCCCGATTGCCCGCGCCCAAAACAAGCAAGCGACGGCGAAACGCGCCCATTCCCAAAATACCGCTCAGCAACAACCGGTTAAGAACCAGAGACAATATTGAAAAAATCATGGCGTAGAGCAAAATGGAACGCCAGAGCACACTGCCCGGAATAAGGAAGAACATAAGAGAAAGCAAAATAATGCCCAATGAGATCGCAACCGACAAACGGGCAATCGCAAAACGCAGGCGCAGCAAGGCATCAGTACCATAAACGCCAACGGACACCATCGCGATTTGCTGTAATATGGCAAAGCTAAATACAGGCAAAGCACGGTCGGTGAAACGTCCACTGTCTATCGCCAACTGGCTGGTGCGCAATTGCCACGCCAACTCTGCCGAGAAAAACAGCAGCAGAAAGTCAATCAGACCAAGCAGCACGACGGCGTGCGGGACATAATGTTTAAACAATCGAAACATAAGGATTGGAGGCTTTCTGAATTGATCTTGAAATGCTTTACACACAAGATGTGAAGTGTCGGTTAACTTTACACCATGGCTTTGCAGACTAATATCAGTTTAACAATGATTGTTACGCAAACATAAGGGATTTGGCGGCTTTCGCGCCGTACCAAAGTGTTTATTTTACAAAATATATGGTGAGTTTATCTGCGCAAAGCTGTAAAAAAGGGAATGCGCGGACCAACATTCTCGTCGACTTTTAGCCTTTGCAGGCTTTGCGGCTCCGCTCGCTGACGGCAATCATCCCGCACGCAGGAGCGGCAACCTGTCCCGATAGGGGTTGCTCTATCAATCTGGACATTGCGCGAATATGATGGATTGAGTTGGTCTATAAAATCTGCCCGCACACCCAGCCCGATGACATGCTCTGACGCCTGATCGGCGCGGCCCAGACCATATATGGACTGACCACCCACAATGCGCGCCAGAGTAAGCCAGCGCTGGCCGTCTTCGGTTTCAACCAATTGCGTCCTGATATTACCCGATGCAGAAAATCCGTAATGGATTTGCCATAAGGGGCAACTGCCCGTGCTTTGCGTTAAAGGCGTGCCACTCGCGCCGCTATATCTTTTTGAGAATTGCCCTGCCCTATCCACCTTTACCATGAAGAAGGATAATCCGCGCTGGCCAACCCTTTGCAATGTCGTCAATCTGTGCGCGACCTGTTCAAAACTGGCACCAAAGCGCCTTTGCAGTACAACAATATCATATCCCGTCTGGTCACATGCTCTTAGAAAACGGCCATAAGGCATGATAATCGCTGCAGCGAAATAGTTGAACAAATGCCGCCTGTAAAACTTCTCGGCTGCATCGTCTTTAAAGTCTGCGCTTTTTGCGAGCAATTCAACATCATCACGAAATTCAAGGCGGGCAACCAAATAGGCCGCACGAAAGGTGCGCGATTCCTGCGTCAACATTTCTGCAAGCTGTAATTGGCGGGCATGCATATCAAAACGATGGAGATGATCGGGCAGAATATCCTCTGGAAGAACGCGGATCATAATCTGGTGCTTTTCACGCAAATGCGCGCTTAACGCTGCAAAGATATCATTATTGGCCGCGCGCAAATTGTCCGCAAGAACTTCTGCCTGCGCATCCAGATCAGCATAATGGTTTTGCCGCTTTTCAATTTCTCTACGCACCAGTTCAAGCGCGGAATGGCCCGGGTTTATGCTTTGCGGGTTATTATCAGATCCTGCATTATCATATGCGCGGCTAAAGGCTTCCACCAATTGCGGAGCACCCACCATCCATTCAGCAATCATGTCGCGATCAATATCCAGATCAGCAAACCGTCCAGTTGCCAGCTTGCTTGCCAAACTATCGATGCCGCCGCCAGGGTTTTCATCAAGCAATTGCTGGGGCGAGAAATCAAATCGCTCAGACAGTTGCAGCATCAGCCGCGCCGTAAGCGGCCTCTGGTTCTTTTCTAACAAATTAAGATAGCTGGGCGAAATGGCCAGTGCATGCGCCATTGCCGTTTGCGTTAATCCCTGGTTTTGGCGCAATCGTTTCAGCGCCATACCGGCATAAAGGCGATCATTACTCATAGGCCATATTGTCAATATTTTTACAATATGACAATTAGTTTTTTACTAAATTCAAATATTTACACTATTTTTATAGCATAAAGCTCAATCTTATCGGCCCGTTGGCGTAACTAGGTTGCAACCTCCCCAATGAAAAAGGATTTGCAATATGACCAACTTTTCTGACCTCGTTCCAACACAGAGTGGCCGCTTTGATGGCATTAACCGCAATTACACTGCAGATGATGTTCAAAAGCTACGTGGTTCTGTGCAGATTGAGCACACATTGGCCCGCCGCGGCGCAGAGAAATTATGGGATCTTCTGAAAAATGAAGACTATGTCAACGCACTTGGCGCATTAAGCGGCAACCAAGCAATGCAAATGGTGCGCGCTGGGTTAAAAGCCATTTATCTTTCCGGCTGGCAGGTTGCCGCTGATGCCAATACAGCAGGCGCAATGTATCCTGACCAGTCGCTCTACCCCGCCAATGCCGGGCCAGAGCTGGCAAAAAAGATCAATAATGCGCTGCAACGTGCGGACCAGATTGAACATAGCGAAGGCAATGTTACGCGCGATTGGTTCGCGCCGATTGTGGCTGATGCCGAAGCCGGTTTTGGTGGCCCGCTAAACTGTTTTGAGATTATGAAGGCCTATATTGCGGCGGGCGCAGCGGGCGTTCACTTTGAAGACCAGCTCGCTTCTGAAAAGAAATGCGGCCATTTGGGCGGCAAGGTTCTGATCCCGACACAGGCGCATATCCGCAATTTAAATGCAGCGCGTATGGCGGCAGATGTTTGCGGTGTGCCGACCGTCATTTGCGCGCGTACAGATGCCGAAAGCGCCAAGCTGATTACATCTGATGTTGATGAGCGCGATCACGAATTTCTGACCGGTGAGCGTACGCCAGAAGGCTTTTTCCGCTTGAAAGAAGGCACCGGCGTTGACCATTGCATCAAGCGCGGCATTGCCTTTGCCGAACATGCCGATCTGCTATGGTGGGAAACATCAAAGCCCAATTTGGATGATGCGAAACGTTTTGCCGAAGCTGTACAAAAAGCGCATCCAGGCAAGATGATGGCCTATAATTGTTCGCCCAGCTTTAACTGGGAAGCGAATTTGGACAAAGACACTATTGCGAAATATCAGCGTGAGCTTGGCGCAATGGGTTATAAATTCCAGTTCGTTACCCTTGCCGGTTTCCACCAGCTTAATTACGGCATGTTTGAACTTGCACGCGGCTATAAAGATCGCGGCATGGCCGCCTATTCAGAGCTGCAACAGGCCGAATTTGCTGCCGAAGAAAATGGCTATACTGCAACACGTCACCAACGTGAGGTTGGCACTGGCTATTTTGACATGGTGGCAACAGCCATTGGCGGCGGGCAAAGCTCTACAACCGCATTGGCCGAAAGCACCGAAGCCGACCAATTTAAGCAAGAAGCGGCATAAACCGCTCATATTACAAACTGCCTCACGGAATTTTCGATCTTTCCTGGGGAGGAAAGCCTGGGCAAAAGCCCGACCGCCGGTGCAGCAATGCATTGGCGGTTTTGCTTTCAGATAATAATCTTGAAGGATCGGCTGCTGCGTATCGTCAAAAAATATCTGTAAAATCGATGCTGGTTTAAACTTTGTTTTACGACCTTGATTTACAACGGCATCATTAAGGTCAGATTTTTGGAAAAATAAATGCTAAAGCCGATTATGGGAGCCACTGCGGTCCTGCTTATTTTTATAGCTATCTTTGCGGGGAGTCTGCGCAATGATATTGCAATCCAACCGACAGAGGAAGAGACAGCTCTAAACGGTTCAGGCGATGCGGAGCAGTTAGAAAAAGCTGAAAGTAAAGGTAAATCAGATGGTATATTTTCACGCCGTCCGCCGCCCCCTAGCGAAATCGGCCCACAGGGCGACAGGCCGTTAAATAGTTTTGATAACCCGCAACAAGATGGTGGCTTTGCGTCACTGCCAGACCCTAATGAGACGTACGCGCCATCGCCTTTTGTAGACCCTAATAGCGGATTTGCTGGGGCATCAAAGGATCCCGGGCCTGCTGCAAAAGCTGATCTGACCCTGCCAAATGCACCCCAAGAGGTAAATGAGCCAGCACCTATACAATCCGCGCCCGGCATATAATTTTAAGGATTTTTAAGAGGGACAAGAATGTTCATGCCCCTCTTTAATGAGGGCGCTAACCCTGTTTTGCCATAAGTTTTAGTGTAGCAGCGGTCATCGCTTCGGTCGCGGTTGAGACAACTTTTTCTGCATCGGGTGCCCAAAATGGGCTATGCAGAGAGGGCAATTTGGACGTGTCACCGTCAACAGCCGCCAAATCTTCAGCAGATACGCCGCCAACCCAGAAAATCAGGCTTTGAATATTATCAGGGTCGGCACGGCGAAACTGGCTGAAATCCTCACCGCCCATTACCGCCGGTGCCTTAAACACCCTGTCTGAGCCAAAACGCTGACCAAATAGTCCGGCAATATCTTCGGTTAATTCCGGGTCATTATAGGTTGATGGCGTGAAGCGGTCATCTGCGGTGACCACAGGCAGCAAATCATCTGGCAGACCAGCAGCAATGCCCTGCCCCTTTGCCACACGTGCGATACCGTCCAGCAAAGTCTTGCGCGTTTCATCGCTATAGCTGCGCACGGTGAGCAGCAAATTGGCCTCATCAGAGATAATATTATGCTTTGACCCTGCGCGGAAACTGCCCACGGTGATGACCGCAGGCTCTTGCGGGCTGACTTCACGGCTGACAATGGTTTGCAGGCCCAGCACGATCTGGCTGGCCAAGACCACGGGGTCTTTAGCAGTTTGTGGATAAGCGCCATGCCCGCCCACGCCGCGCACTTTAATGTTCACACTGTCCACATTGGCCAGCGCATAACCCGGCGTATAGCCGATCATACCCGCCGGAAACTGCGCTGCATCATGAAAACCAAGCACATAATCCGGCTTTGGAAAGCGGGTAAAAAGCCCGTCATCCAGCATCGCTTTAGCGCCTGAGCCAATTTCTTCTGCTGGCTGCAATATCATTACCAATGTGCCGGACCATTGATCTTTACGCGCTGTCAATTGCCGCGCTGTGCCCACCCATGCGGTCATATGCGTATCATGGCCGCATGCGTGCATTACCGGACTTTCAATTCCCTTGCCCGTGGTCGCAACAATTTTGGACGCATAAGGCAGGCCCGTCTGTTCTTCTACAGGCAGGCCGTCCATATCCGCGCGCAACATAATAACCGGCCCAGGCCCATTTTCCATGACCGCGACAACGCCGGTTTGGCCCACGCCTTCGGTCACAGTAAAACCAAGGCTGCGCGCCTCTGCGGCCAGTTTGGCGGCAGTTTTAAACTCCTGAAAGCTCAATTCCGGATTGGCATGCAGATCGCGGTACAGCTTTGTCAGCGATGCCATATCCTTATTAATATCATCACGCAGCGTATCGCTGAATGATTGCTGCGCCAATGATGCTGGTTCATTCGCTATTGCAGCAGGAGAAAAGGAAAGAGATGTCATTGAAAATGCAAGCGCCGTGAGTGAAGCCAAAGACGCTGTGCCTATTTGTAATTTACGCATATTCTTCTCCTAAATCCCCGCAATACTGAGTAAATCAGTCAGCAATATTTGCCACAATGGCGCGATATTATTGCGCTGTCCAGCCGCCATCCATTGACAGGTTGGTGCCGGTAATGGCCTTTGCATCATCACGGCATAAATAGACGGCCAGACTGGCCACCTGCTCAGGCGTCACAAACTCTTTGGTTGGCTGCGCTTTTAACAGCACGTCATTGATAACCTCATCACGCGACAGGTTACGCGTTTCCATAGTATCGGGAATTTGGTCCTCCACCAATGGCGTCCAGACATAGCCCGGGCTAATCGCATTAACGGTTATGCCATGCTCCGCCGTTTCCAGCGCCAAAGTCTTGGTTAGACCGGCCATGGCATGTTTGGCGGCAACATAGGCCGATTTGCCAGGGCTGGCGACCAGCGAATGCGCCGATGCAGTGGCGATGATACGCCCCCAGCCTTTTTCTTTCATATAAGGAATGGCCAGACGGCAGGTATGAAAGGCGGCGCTAAGGTTTAGCGCAATGATAAGGTTCCATTTGGAAACGGGAAAATCCTCCACCTTTGAAACATGCTGAGTGCCGGCATTGTTTATCAATATATCAACGCCGCCCAGCTCTTTGGCGACATAACCAAACATGCCCTCAATCGCTTTTTCATCGGTTAGGTCTGCGCCCGAATATATAGCGGCACCGCCGCTGCGCTCTGCCAAGACTTTGCATTGGGCCGCTATTTCATCTGCATCACCAAAACCGTTGAGCACAATATTCGCGCCTTCAGCGGCCAATGCTTTGGCATAGGCCAATCCGATACCCGATGTGGAGCCTGTGACCAAAGCGGTCTTACCCTTCAAAAACATAGCCAATTTTCCTTATAATTTCGCTGCGCCCTATCAGGCTTTAATATTTAAAATTTAGACGCTGAGGCTCTGGACATCAAATGCGTCCGTTTTGCCATCCAATATATTGCGCGCTAACAGGCCCTGTTTTGATATCACCTTTTCCACCGCATCCTGCCCCTGCTGCCAATGGGTTTCCATAGTGGCCCGCGAAAATTCAAAATCACGCGCCCCGCTTTCCCAACTTTGCGGGCGATAGATTAGGTGAACAATGTTGACAGCATGGTCCTCAATCATTTGGCGAATAGCTGCGACGTCCCTGTCATTGCGCACATCATCTGGCAATTTGTCTAGCACAGAGCGCATCAATGCATGTTCTTTGCGCTGTGAGAGATAATAATCTGTGGTGGCGCGTGTTCTGCTGGAATAGCGAATATCTTTTTCGCGGCTGAGAACATCGCCAAAATTTTTCGGCATTCGCCCGCGCGCAGAGAAAAGATCGACCTGAAAAATCAGCATATCGGCGGTCTGATGCTCCAGCACATAAGCAAGCGGCGTGTTGCTTACCAAACCGCCATCCCAATAAAATTGCCCATCAATCTCTATTGGCGCAAAACCAGGCGGCAATGCGCCCGATGCCATGATATGCCGCGCATCAATCTTAACCGGATCATCCTTTGCACGCGTATCAAAATAGCGAAAATTGCCTGTTTCCACATTCACAGCGCCAACCGAAAGCCGGATCGGTCCATCATTAAGCCGTTCCCAATCAACATAGCGGTTCAGCGTTTCGATCATCGGGCTGGTGTCATAAAGGCTAAGCGCATTGTCACTGCCCGGTATAGCAAAACCCGGCGGCAACATATGCGGACGATAAAAACCCGGCACACCAAAAGTGGCAGCAGTAAACGCGCCAAAATTATGATTGGTCATGCGCGTCCAGTCATTTTCATGCACCAGCCAATTGGGCAATATACCGGACACTTCTTCCCAAAATGCGCGCATCTGGCCCAAAGCAACTTCAAACCGGTTGCCCGCTATAATTGCGCTGTTAATCGCGCCAATAGATATTCCGGCAAGCCAGTCAATGCGGATATTGCTCTCTACCATCGCATGATAAACACCGCCTTGATATGAGCCTAATGCGCCCCCGCCCTGCAGAACCAGAGCAACCGTTTCAGGCAGAGGTAAAGCGCAATTATCGGGGTCGATAACGGCCTCCATAGCTATAGCAGGATGAACTGTGGTGTCGGTCATAATCTTAGCCCTGAATATTGGCGTTATTGCGGTGCGGCTGCGTGTATGTGATAAGTTACAACACATGTCTATAATGCGCATATGGGTTTTAACAGTGTGGGGACGGCGCCGCAAAGCCTATTCCCCTTTAGCTGATGACTCTTTATCACACGCCGCAGTGGAGGATGAAAAGATATGCGGCTAGATGATTATCGCACCAGCAAAAATGTTCGTGACCAACGCGGCAGCGCAGGGTCCGGCGGTGGCAGAGGCTTTGGCAGCGGCACGCATGGGCGCGGCTTTCGCCTGCCTGTTGGGCGCGGACGCTCTGTTGGCGGGGGCAAAATAGGCATTGGCACCATCATTATCGGCCTGATTGCAATATTTGTTTTTGGCGCAGACCCGCAAACTTTGCTCAGCGGATTGCAAGGCGGCAATGTTGGCGGAAATGCAGGCAACGCTGCTGGCCAGACATCTGCCAATGTTGGTGGCGGAAATGCGACCGAAAGCTGCGCCGTTGACCAAAAAAGCAAATTTTCATGCCAAGTTCTGGCCAGCACAGAAGATACTTGGGGGCCGATATTCCAGAATAATGGTCAGCGTTATCAGCCCACAGTGCTGAATTTCTATTCGCAATCAGGGCAATCAGGATGCGGCCCTGCGCAATCGGCTATGGGGCCATTTTACTGCCCTGCCGATAATGGTATATATCTTGATACCACATTTTTTGATGAATTGGCGACACGCTTTGGCGCAGCCGGTGACTTTGCGCAGGCTTATGTTATCGCGCATGAGGTCGGCCATCATATTCAGACCATTACGGGCCGTTCTGCCGAGGTGCGCCGCCTACAGGCACGCGGCAGCAAAGCGCAAAGCAATGCGCTGCAAGTGCGTATGGAGCTGGAGGCAGATTGCTATGCCGGTGTCTGGGCCGCACGCAATGCAGAGCGCATAGAGCGCGGCGATATTGCCGAGGGCATGGCCGCCGCAAACGCCATTGGGGATGATACTTTGCAGCGCAATGCCGGTCGCCGCCCAATGCCTGAAAGTTTCACTCATGGCACATCGGCGCAGCGCAAAAACTGGCTGCAACGCGGTCTTGAAAGCGGTGACCCCGCATCATGTGACACATTTTCCGCGCGCACTTTATAAAGCGGGTCATTCAGATATTAAAGGGAGAAGATCATGACAATTTCTCATCATATTATCATGCTGGCATCGGTCTGTTTGCTGACCGAAGCGGCGCATGCACAAACTGCTGATCCTGAAAAAAGCGATCTGGAAACAGCCGAAGATGTAGCCACACAGCCTGTGGAAGATCTGAACATTGGTAAGAAAGACATACCTCAGCCTTTGGCAGAAATTGCGGAAAAGCCCTATTCTTTGGACGGCATCCGCACCTGTAATAATATTCGCAAAGCCGTGAACAAGCTGGATGATGTGCTGGGTGACGATCTGGAAGTTGCGCAGGACGATAGCAAAACAGAAAAGCGTCGCAAAACCGCAAGCTCTTTGGGCAAATCCCTTATTGGCGGCATCATCCCTTTTCGCGGCGTCGTTCGGGAAATTACCGGTGCAGCAGCACAGCAGCGCCGTTATGACCAAGCTGTCTATGCCGGCGTTGTTCGCCGCAGTTTCCTAAAAGGTATTGGTAAAGAGCGCGGCTGTAAATTTCCCGCAGCGCCCAAATAACCAAGGGCAAGGCCTGAGCTAACCAATATCCAATTCGCGCACTCCGCGCCTTACGCGTACAGCCTCAACACGGTCGCGGATTTCGCCGCGTATGGCGCGCGCGTCAATAACATTGGCGATGATGATTTCAGAGCGACCATGGCTGTCCAAACTGGTTTTGTCTGATGAAGAGATAATCAGATCGCCATTTTCAAACATTTGCTGGATGATCGAAAATGTGACCTTCACATCTTTGATGCGGTAAAGCTCTATCTCTTCCTCACTGCGCACAAAAATGCCGCGCCGCATAAACAAGCGGTCCCCGTCCAGCCAATAAATATGCGTGCTGTTCTGCAAATGGCGCAGCAACATATAAAGAATAAGCGCAGCGATAATGACGCCAGAGGAAATCAGGCCATAGCCAAACCATGCGCCTATACCGACTAGCGCCATGCACAAGATGAGCAGCATCCAGCCTGCCCCTGATTGCAACAGCCAAGCCTTGGTTGAGGAACGAAATTCGATAACCGGCAAATGGTCAAGCGCGCCCATTTTTTCTGCACGGCGCGGTGGATCGTCAAAATCCGATGATGATGGGCCAGTCAAAATATCACTCATCGCCAATTCCTATATGCAAGATGCCAACATCTAACGCCCTTCACCGTTAAAGTCTATCGGCCATGAATATCGCTACAAACGCAAATAGGCGACCCGAAAGGGCCGCCCATCCGTCACTTTATCAGCAGCTTTATGCTGTTTTCTTGCGGCCTATGCCTGACCAATCAACATTGCGGGTCACATACATGACGGTTGCCAAAGCTATGAAGAGCAGCAATGCCCCGGCCAGTAATGAGAACGCCTCAAGATTGAGCAGCACGAACAATACGGCATAAAGTCCGGACAGCATCGCGCCGATAAACAGCGCCCTGCGCCGCGAGCCAAGCACTGCGCCGCTATAGGCGCTCACCAGCCCGATCATTGCACCCGCCGCCAGCAAATACGCGGCAAGGAAACCAATAACCTCTGCCAATGCAAGCAGCAGCACGAAGAACAATATCAGCGCCGCACCGGTTAACAGATATTCCGCAGCAGCAACCCGTGCGCCTGCGATAATGTCAAACAGCAGGAAGGTCAGAAAGGTAAAGCCGATAAACAAAAAGCCATATTTTACCGAACGCTCGACCTGACTGTACAGATTAACCGGCTCAATCAGCGATATAATCGGGCTGTTGACCAACTTTGCGCTGCCCCTATTGTCACCAAATAGACTATATTCGGTCTGTTTTTCTGGCTGGCTATCTTGCAATTGCACAATTGACTGGCCCAGCGCCAGATTATCAATCACATAGCTGGCGGAAAAGCCGTCTTCTTTAATATCTCTGCTATTGGGCAGAAAATCACCCGCAAAATTGGGGTGCGGCCAACTAGAGGCAATATCAAATTGCGTACGCCCGCCGCGCGGCACCAGCGTCAGACGGCCATTGCCGCGCATTTCCAGCGTATAATCAAGTTTGAGTGCATCACCTGATGACCAATCCAGGAAAGCAAAGAAACCGGCATTTTCTGTAAGCGCCAAACCTTTGCCAGGCTTTAGCGCCAAAGCCTCCCCATTCACTTTCAAGCTATTGCCCGCCAGAAGCCCACGCGGATCAGCTATCGGGAAGCGGATTTCTGCCTCATTAAGTTTCAGATCAGCCGGATCAACGCCATAGCGCGCCAGATCATCAGGCAAGGAAAATGCCGCTTTGCCTTTAATATCAGCAACATAAACAACCGAATCATAAATTGATTTGGTGCGCAGCTCATGTTTGATATCGGCATTTATCCTATTGCTGTCAGAGGACAGATAGAGGGAACTGCGCACCGTAACCGTTCGCGATTTCTGCACATCATTTTCAGCATATGTTTCAACCGTTTCCTTATCATAAGGGATAACGATCACCGGCCCCGCAATATATTGCTCATCGCCCCACCCTTGCGCAACGGCGGCACGCGCGGTTTCTGACTGGCTTTGACGATCATAGACCAACGCATAAACGGTGAGCAGCGGGATCATCAGCAAAGCACCGATCAACACCGCTATCGCCAGCTTAAACCCTGGGCTACGCTCCTTGCGCGCTGGCTGAAGATTATCACTCTGCCCATCATCACTGGGCCCAGCGCCATCCTTATTTTTGGAAACCATATCACTCCTCCATTAACAACTCATCGCTCAAAAACAACGGTTCGCCTATGTGTCGTTACATGAACGATATGTGAAGGTG